>JANOKV010000481.1:0-6315 GCA_031419415.1 Hyphomicrobiales bacterium
CGAAAGTCGAATGGCCATGGACTCCAGGCAGCTTCTTCCGAAAGGCACGGTTCTCGACGGTAAATACCGTATCGAGCGCGTGATCGGCGCTGGCGGGTTCGGCATCACCTATGCGGCTCACGACATCGGCCTGAGCACGACCGTCGCCCTCAAGGAGTATTTCCCAGGCGATTTCGGCGCCCGCGACAAAAGCTTGAGCGTCCGCCCCCGTTCGGATCACGATCGCGAGCTGTTCGAGCGCCTGCGGGTGAGTTTCGTGCGCGAAGCCCGCACGCTCGCCAAATTCAAGCACCCTTCCATCGTGCGCGTGCTTTCGGTGTTCGAGGCGCACGGCACCGCCTACATGGTCATGGAATTCGAGGACGGGCGCAGCTTGAAGGGCTGGCTCGACCATCTCGATGGCCTGCCGACCCAAGAGGAACTGGACCGGATCGTCGAGCCGCTTCTGGAAGCCATGGAGGTGCTGCACGATGCGGAGTTCCTGCATCGCGACATCGCACCCGACAACGTGATCGTGCGCGCCGACGGCACCCCGGTCTTGCTGGATTTCGGCGCCGCACGCCGCGTTCTGGTCGAGGCGAGCACCATGATGACCGGCATCGTCAAAATGGGATACTCCCCGCAAGAGCAATACGCGACCGACGGAAAGTTGCAGGGGCCGTGGACCGATATCTATGCCCTGGGTGCCACGCTCTACCATTCGATCACCGGCTTTGCGCCGACCGAGTCGACCTCCCGTTTCCTCGAAGATTCGATGGTGCCAGCCGTCATCATCGGCAGGGGCAACTACCGGGAAGGGTTTCTCGCCGGCATCGACGCCGCGATGTCCGTGCGTCCCAAGGATCGCCCGCAAACGATCGACGAACTCCGGCAGATGCTTTTTGCCGGCACGGTCGTCGCTCAGTTGCCCGACCGTCGCCGCAGCGGCGTGCGCAGTGAACCCCGGTCGCGAACGTCCAGCGTCCGCGCGCCCACAGCCGCCATCGCCGCCGCCTCCCGCGATCGCGTGAACCATCTGGAGCCCCCAGCGCAACCCCCTTTGGAGGCTGGTTCACGCACCCGTTGGGGCGCGGTGGCTCTGGGCGTCAGCATCCTGGCGTTGGGCGGTGGCCTCTACATGGTCAATGCCGGCATCGGGCCGTTCAACGACCGTCCACGCAATATCCTGCGCGTGGAGGAGCCGGGCCGGGTGAACTCGAAGTCGCCTCCTTCTCTGGGAATTCGACTGGAACTGCCTGGGACCACTCAGGAGCCACCACGCGCCGACCTGGAGCGGCCCGCAATGCCCGATCCACCACGTCCGCCTGGCAATCGGAACCAGGCCGCCGATCAAGCCTATCGCGACGCCCTGCGCCATCTCAACGGCGACGGCGTCGTGCGCGATGACGTGCGCGCGCGCGCCCTCCTGGAGACCGCCGCCGCAGAGGGCCTCGCGGAGGCCATGGTCTGGCTCGGCCGCCTGCACGCCGACGGCCGTGGCGGTCCGCAGAGCTGGACGAAAGCGCGCGAGTGGTACGAGAAGGGCGCCGCTATCGGCAACGCGACCGCGCTCGCCGAGCTCGGCATCATTTTCCTGAACGGCCGTGGCGTCGCCCGCGATTTCGTCAAGGCGCGCGAGTGGTTCGAACGCGCAGCGGCTGGCGGCAATGCGCCCGCAATGAACCATCTGGGCCTCATCTACCAGAACGCTCAGGGCGTCGCGCAGGATTACGCCAAAGCGCGTGAGTGGTTCGAAAAAGGTGTTGCCGGCAACAACAACGCCAGCATGAACAATCTCGGCTGGCTCTACCAGAACGGTCTGGGCGTGCCGGAGAACGCGGTCAAGGCGCGAGAGTGGTACGCGATGGCCGCCGCCGCAGGCAACGTCACCGGCATGAATAACATC
Source organism: Hyphomicrobiales bacterium (assembly GCA_031419415.1). Classification (GTDB taxonomy): domain Bacteria; phylum Pseudomonadota; class Alphaproteobacteria; order Rhizobiales; family Hyphomicrobiaceae. The sequence goes on from JANOKV010000481.1 coordinate 1,886, forward strand.
GGTTGGCTGCTCTACAACGGTCGCGGCGGACCCGTCGATCTCGTCAAAGCGCGCGAATGGTTCGAGAAGTCGGTCGCGGCCGGCAATGGCGTCGGGCTCTTGTACTACGGCTACATGCATCAAGCTGGCCGAGGCGTGCCGAGAGATCATGCCAGAGCCCGCGAGCTCTTCGAGCAGGCATCGGCGAAAGGCGAACGGGCAGCCACGCATCAGCTCGGTCTCGCATACCTCAACGGCACGAGTGTGCCCAAAGACGAAGCCCGCGCACGCGAACTCTTCGAGCAGGCGGCCAATGACGGCCATGCGCCGAGCATGACCAGCCTTGGTTTGCTGCATCAATTGGGCACGGGCGTACCGCAAAACTACGCCCTCGCGCGGCAATGGTTCGAGCGATCGGCTGCCGCCAACAATGCGCAAGCCATGAACCAGCTCGGCCTTCTCTATCAGAATGGCTGGGGCGTCGAGCGGGATTTCGTCAAGGCTCGCGAATTCTATGAGAAGGGGGCAAGCGGCGGCAACACCGTTGCCATGCACAATCTCGGGCTGGTCTACCACTTTGCTCGCGGCGTGGCTCAGGACTACGCGAAGGCGCGTGAATGGTTCGAGAAGGCCGGCGTGGCCAGCGACGGCAACGCCATGTATTGGCTCGGGTGGTACTTCCAGAACGGCTTGGGCGTGCAGAGGGATCATGCCAAAGCGCTCGAGTGGTACACGAAAGGCGCCTCCAACGGCAGCGCGCCCAGCATGTCGAGCATCGGCGTGCTTCACGAAAATGCGCTCGGTGTGCCCAAAGACCTCGCCAAAGCACGCGAGTGGTACGAGCGCGGCGCGGCTAACGGCAACGGCGCCGGCATGGTTCAACTCGGTCTGCTCTTCGCCAACGGCAGCGGCGTCACGAAAGACGAGGTCAAGGCGCGCGAGTGGTTCGAAAAGGCCGTAGCCGCCAACAACGACAATGGCGCTTTCCAGCTCGCCCAGCAGCTCGATCGCGCGCGTGGCGGCGCTGTCGATCACCCACGCGCAGCGCAGCTTCTTTTGCGGGCTCTACAAGCTGGAAATCAGTCCGCTATCCGCGATCTGGACGGCGCGATGGCTAACTGGAATCGCTTGACGCGCATCGAGATCAAGCGGGAATTGCAAAAGGCTGGCCGCTTCACCGGCGCACTCACCGACGTCTGGGACGACGCCGTCAAACAGGCGATCACAGCGCACCGCGCGGCAGTTCGCCCGTCATAAACGCTACAATTGAATGAGCCCTGCGCGCCTTGCTCTGCGCGCGCTTTACATCGCCGGCCCGTATCAAACGGTCGTGGGCTTGGCAGTGTCCATCGCCAGCGCCGCGGCGCGATTATTCAGCCGCTCTCGGTGCAGCAAGTAAATCCCCGCGCCGCAGATGACCGCCATGCCGGCAAAGGACAGCATGTCCGGCACGTAGCCCCATACGATCCAACTCAACAACAGTGCCAGCAGCACCAGCGAATACCGGAACGGTGCGACGACGGCGATTTCGCCAATGCGCATGGCGACGATGCCGAAGTAGTACGCGAAATAAATGCACACTGAAGCAGCGGTCAGCAGCATCCATGCGCGGGTCGACGGAAACGTCCAGATCTCGAACGGGAACAGCGTCAAGCCCGCCAGCATGACGATGGCCGATGAGGCGACCGCCACCAGCAACGACGGCACCCCGGAATGGATGAATCGGGTGGTCAGGTCGCGGGTCGAGGTAAAGAGAAGCGAGGTCAGCGCAATCCAAATTTCCGGCACGAAGCTGTTGCTGCCTGGTTTCACGATCAGCAAGACGCCGACAAACCCCACTGCCGAGGCCATCCACCGCCGCCATCCAACAGGCGCGCGCAGCAGGACGGCAGCGCCAGCCGTGACGATGAGAGGCGTCAGTTGCAAGATGGCCGCCGTCGTCGCCAACGGCAGATGGCGCAGTGCCGCGACGATGAACATCGTGGCCCCCGCCGACGTGATCAGCCGCACGATCATCGCCGGCTGCAGCAAAACGGCTGGCGGCCGCCACGCGCCACTGAACGTCGCCGCAGCAGCGAGGATCAGCGTCGCCAGGACGCCGCGCACGAAAATGATCTCGCCGTTGGGAAGCTCCGCCGTCGTGAGCTTGACGAGCGCATCATTGATGACGAACCCGCAGGCCGAGGCCAGGATCGCGAGAATGCCCTTCACGTTGTCGGTCATGTCGCGGCTTTCTCGCTGGATATTGCAGCCATGCGCCTGAGCGCCTGCTCGCGATAAAACGTGTATAGCCCAGCGCCACAGACAACGACGATGCCTGCGAGCGTCGCCCCATCGGGAAGCTGGCCGAACACCACGACGCCCGAAAAGATGGCGAACACGATGATGCTGTAACGAAACGGCATGACGGCCGAGATATCGCCCGAGCGCACGGCGACGATCGTGCAGAGCTGCCCGAACAGCGAAAACATTGCCGCACCGAGCAATCCCGCCACGACATGGGCAGGCGGCCAGACCCAGTCACCCGCGAACGACAACGTGAAAAGTGCGGTGATGGTCGTCAAACCCGCTGAGAACAGCATGATCAGCGGCGGAGGCACCGTCGGATCGACGCGTCGGGTGGCGAGATCGCGGAACGTGGACGCGAGCACCGAGCCGATCCCCGCCAAAGCCCACCAGTTGAAGGTGCTCGATCCGGGTCGGATGATCAGCAGCACGCCCATCAAGCCGATCACGGTCGCGGTCCAGCGTCGCCAACCCACCCGTTCAGCAAAAAACAGCGCCGAGGCCGCCGTGATCGTCAACGGACTGAGCTGGCCGATCGCCGAAATATCGGCATAGGGCATCCGCGCCAATGCGAGCTGAAACGACCAGGCGCCCGCCGTATCGCTCGCTGCCCGCACCATCATCGCGCCACTCAGCGCCCGATGCAGCACCGCGAACGCCCCCAGCCACACGCAGGCGACGAATGCGCCCACCAGGACGAACGCACCTCGGATGAGTATCAATTGGCTGGTCGGCGCCGTGTCCGCCAGCACCTTCATGATCGTGTCGCCACACGCGAACGCCGCACACGCCGCCACCATCGCACCGATGCCGCGGACACTGAGACCGGGTCGCTCGGGGAACTGCAATGCCTTGGCGGAGGGTCGCCTATCATCCACCGCCATTTGGTCCCTGTCACCTCAGGCTGGCACGAAGCCGCGCAATGTGGCGAGCACTTCGCCCAATCTCTGCATATCTTCTTGTGTCACATGAACTTGCAAGTTGCCATGTGCAAGAGCGTTGCGCTTTATCGCAAGGGCGCGCACGTCATCAGCTTCATCGGGCGTCAAGTGGCCACTTTCGGCCAGCGTCTGCACAAGACGTCCCGACGTTTGTGGTCGCTGAAATTGACTCGATTGAAGTGTGCGACCTAGCGCCTCGAAAACCGCCCACCCGAGCAGCAGTGCCGCGTTGAGATGGCCATCTGCGACCAAGCGATCGATCTCGTTCAATCGGCCTTTGATTTCGGAGATAGTTGGTACGGGAACTGTCTCGCCGGGACCGATTGGCACGAGCCAGACGACACGGAGTTCCCAATCTTCCTGGCCTTCGAACAACTTGACAATCTTTTCCAGCTTTTGCTCGGTTGAACTCGACTCACGCATCACCTCGATAGCGATGTTTTTATCTCGACCGGAGTTTGCTGCTGTCCGAACTGCAACCGCATCGGGAATGTAGTTGCCCAAAAAAGCTGGCCTAATTCCATGGGGAGGTTGAACGTAAACATCATATCCTCGCGCCTCGAGGTCTGGAAGAAGAGCCTCTAATGCGGTCGATTCCGAGTCTTGCGCAATCATATCAGCTCCTCGAAGGGATCATTCGAGATTCGAACGTATAACACCGGTCGATGTGTCAGCGCTCTTGCGAGAGTAGCCGTTGGTTTCTTGAATTGGTAACCAGATCCGGGTTCAAACTTCTGTACGACGACACGTTCCACTTGCCTGTCATCCAGATAAAGGTGCCGCGAAAGCGCATCTAGCACGGGCTTGATTATATTATCGATATCGCCGACCATCGGCTTCTCGGGAAGATAGTAGAGTGTAACAGCCATACGCTGGTCACTTGCGAAATGCGGGCTGGGGATGACGTTCGCGCTCGCTGCCTTGACTTTCGCCTTCCAAGCCTCCCTTGATTCCGCGCGAGCGGTTTGTGCCGAAACCGGAGTTCCCGAGACGAGGAACTCCAATGGAAACTCAATCTCCATATGAAAACGCCCCCCGGCTGCCCTCGGCGATCAGCCTCCGGTGACGCTCATGTGGCGTTGGACGGAGGGCTTGCTCGTGCGGCGGTCGATGATGAAATCATGGCCCTTGGGTTTGCGTCCGATGGCCTCGTCGATCGCCTCCGACAGCATCGCATCGTCAGGGCTCGCGCGCAGGGGAATGCGCAGGTCCGCGGCATCCTCT
>JANOKV010000482.1:0-6472 GCA_031419415.1 Hyphomicrobiales bacterium
GTGGCCTATGAAACTCATCACGGCGGTTATCAAACCGTTCAAGCTCGAAGAAGTGCGATCAGCCCTGACAGACCTCGGGCTGCAAGGCATGACGGTCAGCGAGGTCAAAGGATACGGCCGACAGAAGGGGCATACCGAGATCTATCGGGGCGCCGAATACGCCGTGAACTTCTTGCCGAAAATCAAAATCGAAGTCGTGGTGCCGTCCGGCGATGTGGACAAGGTGGTCGAGGCGATCACGCGAACCGCGAAAACGGGCCAGATCGGCGACGGTAAGATTTTCGTCTCCGCCATCGAGCACACGGTGCGAATCAGAACTGGGGAAACGGATGACAGCGCGCTCTGAGTTGGAGCGCGCTCATCGAATGTCGCGTGAACGTACGAACGAATTCGAGGGACAATTCATGCTGACTAAACTTTCACTTCGGTGCGCAACCACGGGCCTGACCGCTGGTCTATTGCTCGCCGCCGTCGCCTTGCCGGCGCTCGCTGCGCCTGTGCCCAACAAGGGCGACACCGCTTTCATGTTCACGTCGACAGTGCTGGTGCTGTTGATGACGATCCCGGGCTTGGCCTTGTTTTACGGTGGCCTCGTACGTACGAAGAACATGCTGTCTTTGTTGATGCAAGTCTTCGCCATCGTCGCGATGGTGTGCATCATCTGGGTGGTCTACGGCTACAGCTTGGCCTTCACCAACGGGGGTGGTCTGAACGCCTACATCGGCGGCTTGGACAAGATGTTCTTGAAGGGCGTGACGGTCGAGTCGACAGCGGCCACGTTCTCCAACGGCGTTGTCATCCCGGAGTACGCCTATATCGCCTTCCAGATGACGTTCGCCTGCATCACGCCGGCCCTCATCGTGGGAGCCTTTGCCGAACGCGTACGCTTTCCAGCCTTGATGGCGTTCGTCGCGCTCTGGGTGACGTTCGTCTATTTCCCGATTGCGCACATGGTTTGGTATTGGGCTGGTCCCGACGCCATCGGTGATGCCGCAAAATCGGTCGCGGCCGCAACGGGTGACGCCAAGAAGACGGCTGAAGCGGCGCTCGCGACCGTGCAGGCTGACGCGGGCAAGATGTTCCAGTGGGGCGCGCTCGATTTTGCCGGCGGCACGGTCGTGCATATCAATGCCGGGATCGCTGGCCTCGTCGGGGCTATTATGATCGGCAAGCGCGTCGGCTTCCGCCGCGAGCAGATGGCGCCGCACTCCTTGACGATGACGATGATCGGGGCGGCCCTGCTCTGGGTCGGCTGGTTCGGGTTCAATGCCGGCTCCAACCTGGAAGCCAATGGCACGGCGGCGCTCGCCATGATCAATACCTTCGTGGCTACGGCTGCTGCAGGTTTGGCGTGGATGCTCGCCGAGTGGGCGTTGAAAGGCAAACCGTCATTGCTCGGCCTGTTGTCGGGCGTGGTGGCTGGGCTCGTCGCGGTGACGCCGGCATCTGGGTATGCGGGCCCGATGGGTTCGATCATGTTGGGGTTGGTTGTCGGCGTCGTGTGCTTCTTCTTCTGCACCACGGTCAAGAATGCTCTCGACTATGACGACAGTCTCGATGTGTTCGGCATCCATTGCATCGGCGGCATCATCGGCGCTGTTGCAACGGGCATCCTGGTGGCGCCTGCGCTCGGCGGCACGGGGCTGCTCGACTACGTGGCCAAACCCGGCGAGTCGGTTCCCGGAGACTACGTCTTGGCCACGCAGGTGATGACGCAAATTTGGGCTGTCGGCATGACGGTGCTCTGGTCGGGCATTATGTCGGCGATCCTCTACAAGATCGTCGACGTGGTCATCGGTCTGCGGCCGATCGAGCAGGCCGAGCGGGAAGGCCTCGATCTCACCGATCACGGCGAGCGCGCCTACAACTATTGACATGCCGGGCGAACCCAAAAAGCCGCCGAGCAAGGTTGCTCGGCGGCTTTTATGTGCACTGGGGGTGTCTGGCCTTCGGCCGGGTGCCGGGTCGCTGTCTCGATCGTCGAGTGGACGGTGTCAGGCCAAAGGCCAGACACCTCCACGCAGGGACGGCGCCAAAGGTCCCAGCCTCGCTCGCCTCAGCGGCCCAGCTCCTCTTTCACCTTGGCGGCGAGTTGCGGCAAGGTGAAAGGCTTGGGCAGGAAGGCGAACTGCTGGCCGGGCGTGAGGCTCGACTTGAAGCGATCGTCGGGATAGCCGGAGACGAAGATCACACGCAGGTCGGGATTGTTCTTGCGCAGCTCGTTGAGCATCGTCGGCCCGTCCATCTCGGGCATGACGACGTCGGACACGACGATGTCGATGCGGCCCTTTTCGCGCTCGAAGACTTCCAACGCCTCGACGCCCGTGGTCGCTTCGACCACTTCGTAGCCTTGCCGCGTCAGGGCGCGGGCAGCGAAATTGCGCACCGAATCCTCGTCCTCGACCAGTAAGACGCGGCCGGTGCCGGTGAGGTCGCGCGGTCGTTCCTTCTTCTGCTCGCGCGCCGTGATGGCCTGTTCCTTCGACACGGGGTCGGGGATGTGGCGCGGCAGGTAGACGCGAAACGTGGTGCCTTTGCCGGGCGTGCTCTCGGGATAGACGTAGCCGCCCGTCTGCTTGACGATACCGTAGACCGTGGAGAGGCCGAGCCCGGTGCCTTTGCCGACGTCTTTTGTCGAATAGAAAGGCTCGAAGATCTTGGCCATGACCTCCGGCGGCATCCCGGTGCCGTCATCCTCGACCTCGACGAGCACGTATTCACCCGGCGTGATCGAAAACGCGCGCAGCTTGGCGGAATCGCGTTCGGAAATGTTGCGGGTGCGGATGACCAGCTTGCCGCCCTCGGGCATGGCGTCGCGCGCATTGACCGCGAGGTTCATGATCACCTGGTCGATCTGGGTGCCGTCGGCCTTGACGAACCACAGATCGCGCCCGTCGATCACCTTTAGGTCGACGTTCTCGCCAATGAGCCGCTTGAGCAGGTTCGACAGATCATTCAACCGCTCACGCAGATCGAGGGTCTGGGGTTGGAGGGTCTGTCGGCGCGAAAAGGCGAGAAGCTGCTGGACCATCTCAGCGGCTCGGTTCGCGTTCTGCTTGATGTTGATGATGTCCTTGTAGGCGGCATCAGTCGGGCGATGGGTCTGCAACAGCAGATCGGAAAAGCCGATGATCGCTGTCAGGACATTGTTGAAGTCGTGGGCGATGCCTCCGGCGAGCTTGCCGACGGCTTCCATTTTCGTGCTCTGGGCGTATTTGAGCTCGAGCTCTTTCTGCTCGGTGGCGTCGATGGCGTAGAGCATCGCCGTCTCGCCCTGGCGCAGCGCTCGGGCAATGGGACTGACATAGATACGCCGTGAAAACTGGCGCTCACCACCGAACGATACTTCGATTGGGGCGAGGATGGCGCGACCAGCCCGTGCGTCGACGAGTGCGGCTTCGACGACGCGCTGGGTTTCTTCGTCGCCGGTCGCTGCCATCAGCGCGCCGATCGTGTCGGCGTCCGGTACACCGGCATCGATGAACATGCGGGCGAAAGCGGCATTGGAACTGAGAATACGGCCAGTCTCGCCGATGGTGGCGATGCCGAAGGGCGCCGACTGGAAGAGGTGAGCAAAGCGGGCTTCGGCGCCGGCTTTGCCAGTGTCGTCGTCGGTCGCCAGCGCACGCACGAGAATGAGAGCCGTCAATTCACCGGCGTGGGGACCGTCCGCCGCCACTTGGGCGAGGATTTCGACCGGCAAGCCGACGCCGTCCTCGCGCAGCAAATCGAGCTCGAGGCGCACGGGCGCGCCCTTCGAACGTAGCACGCTGGTGCGAAGCAGCGCCTCGCCGGAACCGGCGATGACATTGCTCAGGGTCAAGGACCGCGCGCGTGCTGCATCGGAATCGAGGCCGAGCCATCCAGCCAAGGCGCCGTTGAGCTGCGAAATATGTCCGTCCTGCGAGGCGACCAGCAAACCGACCGGCATCCGGTCCCAATAGGCGATTGTCGCTTCGAGGCCACGCACGGTGTCGGCTTCGCGCGCCCGATCGATGCTGATATCAGCAATTTGCCACAGGCTCGTCTCGAGGTCGGACAGACCCGGACCCGTCAGGGCGCGCACGGTGACGCGCAGCCAGCGTGCGGGCCGTTTGGTGGCCGTGTTGGCGCGAACGGGGAAATCCTCGGTGCGCACTTCGCCGCGCTCGGCGGCCCGGACCAATCGGAAGAGGCATTCGGCGGCCTGCGGCTCACCGGCAAAGGCGACTTCCAGAGAGAGCGGCGCGCCATCGGGATCGACACCCACGATGTTGCGATACTCGGCATTGGCCGTCACAATTGCGCCGTTGCGCGATGCCACCAGGAGGCCTTGATCGAGGGTGTCGGTGACCGCCGTGAGAAGCGTTTCGGCTTCGACGCGATCCTGCAATTTAATGTGGCCGGATGCGATGCCGAATACGAAGAAGATGCCGAGCATCGACAGGAAGGCGACCACCGCCAGCACCACTGGCTCGGCGGCGCGCACGCTCGAAAGGGCGAGTGCGGCGATGCCGCCCACCATCACGATCGCTGTAATGATCAGCGCTAGCCCAGTACCCGCCGCTGCAGGTGCAGCAGTTTGCCCAGGAGCGCTCGACGATGTTCCGCTCATGATGCGGAAAATAAGCTGATTCGGCCAGGACATGGCCTTGACTGTCGAAACGACTACGCGAACCACGCAACGCCCCCCAATGGCGCACCGAAATTGTCGGTGCGCGGTACATCGTGTGACACTTCGATCATTAAGGTTAAAAACACGTTGCACATCTGCTATTCACTGGAGCACCGTGCGGCTCGTGGACCAGAAAGTCCTATCCGACGATCTGCTTCGGGGGCGATGAGGCTCGAACGACACGCGATGCGGCAAGCCGCCAACGCGCTGCAGGGAGCCGGAGAAGGCAAGCATCATGGGTGACGTTCTCACGTATCTTTTCTATTTCGCGCTCTTGGCGTTGCTGGCGGTGGCTGCCGTTTGGGTGGTGCGCAGTTACTTGAACGGGGAGTCGCCGACGGCTGCGATCTTCGGGGCGCGTCCCGAGCGCCGTCTCGCCGTCGTCGAACATGCCAGCGTCGATGGGCGGCGGCGATTGATCCTCATTCGACGCGATGGCGTCGAGCACCTGATCATGACGGGCGGACCGGTCGATGTGGTGATCGAAACCGGCATCGGTGAGCGACAAGGACGCGCTGAACCCGTCGAACACGTGCTCGCCACACCGGTATTTGCACGTCCGGCGCGCGCTTTGGGCCAGACGCCGGGTGCCGCGACCGACCGTGCGCCAGAACGGGCTGCTGAATAACGCTGGATCATCGGTGTGGCGGCGTTCACGCCGCCGGATCGCATGGTGAAGCGCGAGTGGAGTGGGGGTCGCTCGGAGACGGGAGCGGCTAAGCGATGGGGTGGGGACGTGCGTCAGATGTCTGCGAAGCGTTGGGCTGTGGTTCTCGGGGCGCTGGTTGCGCTGGGGATGTGGGGTGACCTGCACGCGCAAGTGACGACGCCGGCCAACCCACCACCGGCAGCCGATACGCCGGCGCCCGTTGCGCGCCCAGCACCGCCGCCCGCCCAACCTCTGTTACCGCCCGAGATGATCGAGCCGATTACGCGATTGTCGAAGAGTATCGAGTCGGCGGAAAGCTCCATCCAGCAACTCAAGGAGCTCGAAGGAGAGCTGTCGCGCCTGCGGGCCGACGTCGAACAGATCATCTACGATTCGACCTCTGCGGCCGATGGTCTGAGGCCGCAACTCGCCGAGGTGCGCGGGCAGATCGAAAAGCTCGGGCCGCCGCCGAAAGCGGGTGAGCCGCCAGAATCGGAGACAGTCGCCAGCGAGCGGAACCGTCTCAACGCCATGGCAGGAGCGCTCGATAGCGCCATCAAGACGACGGAGCTGGCGTGGGTGCGCGCCAAGCAGCTCATCGATCGCATCACGGTCTATCGCTACCAGATGTTCACGCGCAATCTGTTCGAACGCCGTGAAAGTCCGGTGCTGCCTGCTGTGTGGCGTCAGTTCGGCACGCGCATCGAAGCCGTGATCACGCGGTTTACATATTACGGGGCTGATTGGTTGGGTTGGGCGGCGAAAAAATCCGGACCGCTGACGGGGCTCCTCGTTCTGGCCGCTGCCGTATGGCTGGGCCTCACGTTGCTTGCGCGCAGGTACGCTGACCGATGGCTGGTGGGACGAACACCCTCGCCATCCTTCTTCGAGCGCGCCCAGGCGGCCTCCCGTCTGGCGCCTCTCCGGATGCTGGCGCCGGCGGCGGCGATCCTCATTTTGTACCTCGGGTTCCTCGAACTCGAGCTTCTGTTCCCGCCCTGGAGTGGCGTCGGTATCGCCGTGCTGAAAGGCGTGCTCGTCTATTCGGCCGCGTCGGCGCTGTTGCGCACGACATTGGCGCCACGACACCCGGCTTGGCGCATGATCCCGGTGTCGGACGCCACCGCCCGCCGACTGGTGATTGCCTTTACGGCTTTCGTCGGCGTCTA
>JANOKV010000483.1:0-4715 GCA_031419415.1 Hyphomicrobiales bacterium
CGCGCGGCGCGAAAAGATTATTGCGATTTCGGAGACCTACGATGTGCCCATTCTCGAAGACGAGTGCTACGCGGATCTGACCTTCGATGGCGCGCGGCCGCCCGCCATGCGCGCCATGGCCGGCAACGATCGCGTCATCCATGTCGGTTCGTTTTCCAAGTCGATCGCGCCGGCGCTGCGCCTGGGCTACATCGTCGCCGGCTGGCCCCTGATGAGCCGCCTGCTGTCGGTCAAGATCGACAGCGGCACGCCAGCGTTGGGCCAGATGATCCTGGCCGAATATGCGGTGAAGCACTTCGACGCGCACGTGGGCGCGCTGCGCAAGGTGCTGAAACGCAAGCTCGACGTGCTGACGGAGGCGGTCACCGCCGAGTTTGGAACGGCGGCGGAATTCGAGCCCGCTGTCGGCGGCATCTTCCTCTGGATCAAGCTGCCGGACGCGGTGGACACGTTGAAGCTCTTCCAGGCCGCATCGAAAGAAGGCGTCGCGATCAATCCCGGTGTCGAGTGGTGCACCGACGCCGACCACGCCCGCAGTCGGCTCCGGTTGTGCTTTGCCAACCCGAGCGAACAGACGATCCGCGAGGGCGTGGCCAAGCTCGCCGACATCTGCCATCGCGAATTCGGCGTGCCGCAGCGCAGCCGCAATGTGGCGCGGTGATCGCGGCGCATTTGCACGTGCCGAGGATTGCAGCAAGCGCTCGGGCCGGGCACACTGCCCATCGATGGATCGAGCAACGAGTCGATCCCGAAGAGGACACACACACGATGCGCATCATCAATCCGAGTTTCGGCCAGGCTCTGGCCTCGGTCGAGACGGTGAAGACGGGGGCCGTCGACTGGCGCCACGATCCGATCCTTCTGTTCTCGAATTCCAAGCCCAATGCCAAAGAATTGTTGGAAGGCTTGCGCGCCAAGCTCGGCACAATCCGGTCGGTCGAGGGCATCGACATGGTTTTCAAGGACAGCGCCAGTAAGCCCGCGCCGACCGACATCGTCGACGGGGTGTCGAAACGCTATCGGGCGGCGCTGCTCGCGCTGGGGGATTGAGGCTCGTGTTCATCGTGGAGTTTCCACGACAGCGTCGAACTCGAAAAACGCGGTGTTGCAGCCTATGTGGTGGCCACCGAGACGTTTCGCCCGCTCGTACTGGCGCAGGCGAAAGCCCGCAAGATCGAACCCAAGTTGCTCGTCGTGAAGCATCCTGTCGGTGGCCTCAATGCCGACGAGCTGACCGAGCGCATCGAGACGGCGTGGGCGTCGTTGCAGAAGGTGATCGGGTGACGCATGCAATGCCCGCGCGGCAGTGCGCTGGGCGATTACCACGTTGTCGAAATGACGCTCGGGAGATGAGAAAAATGCACAAGAAACCGATGCTGCTCGCCGCCATAACGGGGCTCGCCCTGATCGGGCAGATGGGTCCGCTCGCGGCGCAGGACAAACCAGCGCCGCCGGCAGTCACGCAGGGCGCCAACAACATCAAGCGCACGCCGGTGCAGAAGTTCGATGTACCGGGAACGAACATGGAAACGGTGATTGCCGTCGTCGAAATCGTTCCGAGCGTGTCGGTCGGCCGCCATACCCACCCGGGAATCGAATCCGCCTATGTCCTCGAAGGCACCGTTGTCATCAAGATCGATGGCCAGCCCGACAAAGCCGTGAAGGCCGGCGACTCTTGGCAAGTGCCGGTGGGCGCAATTCACGATGGCATCACAGGCCCCCAGGGCGCAAAGGTCATCGTCACCTACGTCGTGGAGAAGGGTAAACCCCTCGCCACCCCAGCGAACTGACACGCGAGATCGAGCGCCAGATCATGACCATGCACGATACCGAAACGATCGACATCGGCGATTTGGCGCCCGATCAGTTCAACGAGTTGGCGATTGCGCAAGGCTGGAGTGATGGCCTGCCGCTGATCCCGCCGACCGAGGCCGCCGTCGAGCGCTTCGTGGCGGCGGCCGGGCGGGTGGACAACGCCACGTTCCAGCCGATCTCACCGCGCCAAGTGGTGCCGACATTGAAGAGCCTCGCGGCCAACGCGGTGATGGCGGGCTGCAAGCCCGAGTATTTTCCCGTTGTGCTGGCGGGTTTGCGCGCAGTGCTCGAGCCCGACTACAATCTGCACGGCACGTTGGCGACGACGCATCCGTGCGCGCAACTCATGGTGGTCAGCGGCCCCATTCGCAAAGAACTCGATGTCAACTGCGGCACGAATTGCCTGGGCCAAGGCCGGCGCGCCAACGCCACGATCGGGCGCGCGCTCCAGCTCGTGCTGTTGAACATCGGCGGCGCCAAGCCCGGCGACATGGATCGCGCGACGCAGGGCACGCCCGCCAAATACGCCTATTGCTTTGGCGAAAACGAAGAAGAGAGCCCGTGGGAGCCCTATCACGTGCGGCGCGGGTTTGCGGCCGCCGACAGCGTGGTGACGGCGCTCGCCGCCGAGGCGCCCCATAACATCAACGATCACGCCAGCACGTCCGGCGAGGGGTTGGTGATGACGATTGCGGGAACGATGAGCCAAGCGGGCTCCAACACCGTTTATCTGCGCGGCCCCTGTTTCGTGGTCGTCGGACCCGAGCACGCCCAGACGCTCCACCGGGATGGCTGGACGCCGAAGGCGATCCAGGAGGCGCTGTACGAGCGCTCGCGCGTGGCCGTGTCGCGCATCTCGAAGGAAAACATCGCGAGTTGGGCCGGCCAGGGTCGCCATCCGATCGACGGCCACTACTATCTGGGCCGCACGCCAGACGACATCCACATTGTCGTCGCCGGTGGGGCGGGCAAGCACTCCGTCTATATTTCCTCGTTCGGCAACACGGCCGCCTCTTCGCAGCGGATCACGCGGTGAGTTGGTTGCGATAAGGCCCCGCATGACGCGTCTTGCTCGCTCCCTGGATTACATCCAACCCACCTATGATGCAGTCGTCGTCGGCTCGGGCTATGGCGGGGGCGTGTGCGCGTCGCGGCTGGCGCGGGCGGGGCTGCGGGTGGCAGTGCTCGAGCGGGGGCGCGAGTTCCTGACGGGTGAGTTTCCCGCGCGCTTTCCCGAATTGCGCCAGGAGATGCAGGTCACGGCGCCGCGCTGGCGCACGGGCAAACCGACGGCGCTATTCGACGTGCGCGTCGGTGACGATATGCACGTGCTCGTGGGATGTGGATTGGGTGGCGGGTCCCTCGTCAATGCCGGCGTGGCGTTGCGGCCCGATGCGCGCGTGTTCGCCGATCCGGTCTGGCCCGGACACGTGCGCCAGGATGGTTGGCTCGACGCAGGCTACGCGCGCGCCCATCAGTGGCTGCGTCCAGCCGTGCATGCGGACGCGGGTCGATTGGACAAGTTTCGTGCGCTCGATGGGGCGAGCAGCGCGGTGGGATCGCGCCCGATCACGCCGCCCGTCGCCGTGAGCTTCGAGGCGACCGTCAATGCGGCGGGGATCGCGCAGCCTGCGTGCACGTTGTGTGGGGATTGCTGCGCCGGCTGCAACGTCGGCGCAAAGAATACCGTCGCAATGACCTATCTGCCGGATGCGCAGCGGCATGGGGCAGAAATTTTTACGCACGCCCGCGTCCGAGATCTGGGGCAAACGCGCGACGGCGGATGGGAGGTGGCGATCGAGCGTCTCGACCGGGAGGGCGGCGATCCCGTGATCGTGACGGCGGGGCTCGTCATCCTGGCGGGGGGAACGCTGGGTTCGACGGACGTGCTGTTGCGGTCCCGCGCGCGCGGGCTCACGCTGTCGGATCGCCTGGGGGCTGGGTTTTCGGCCAACGGCGATATCATCGCTTTCGGCTATGGATCGACGACGACGGTGAACGGCATCGGCGTCGGCCATCCCGCGAAAGTCGACGGATTGGCGGTGGGCGCCGCCGTCTCCGGTCAGATCGACATGACGGACAGTGCCGCGCTCGAGCGCGAGATGCACATCCAAGAAGGCGTCATTCCGTCGGCGTTGGCGCCGATGCTGCCCGTCCTGTTCATGCCCAACGGTCGCTTGCTCGGCGCGCTGCAGAGCCTCGTGTCGGGCGTCTACAAGGGGCCGTTCAAGAGCTTGCAGACGTTTTTTGCCGTGTCACACGATAGCGCTGGCGGCACGCTGCGGCTCGAGGGTGATCGCTTGGCGCTAACGTGGCCGGGCGCGGCCAACGAGCCGGTGTTCGCGCGCCTGGACGAGACTTTGGCGCGGTTGGTGACGGCGGCAGGCGGCTCATATGTGAAAAATCCCCTGGGTGGCATGGTTGGCCATCAGCCGGCGACGGCGCATCCGTTGGGTGGCTGCGGGATGGGTGAAGACGCGACGAGCGGCGTCGTCGATCATCAGGGGCGGGTGTTTGCGGCACGCGCGGGCGCAGCGTCCAATGCCGTGTACGAGGGGCTCTATGTCATCGATGGCTCGATCATCCCGCGCTCACTCGGCGTCAATCCGTTGCTGACGATCACGGCGCTGGCTGAACGGGCGATGCTGCATCTGGCGGCCGAACGCGGCCTCACGTTCGATGCCTCGCCGGTGGCGTGATCGCGCGGGTTTCAGAACACGCTGGTCGCCTGCAACGAACCGATGAAGAGGATCAGGCCAAAGGTGATGACGGCGAGCGCGCCGCCGATGCCGGCCGCCGTGCGCACATGCCGGCCCCAGCCGCTCTGTCCGCCTCCCAGCCACGCAGCCAGATCGCGTGTACCGACGGCGACGACGGCGAGCGCCGACACCGTGATGGCG
>JANOKV010000484.1:0-1806 GCA_031419415.1 Hyphomicrobiales bacterium
CCCACGGGCTTTTGGCAGGAGGTCGGGCTTCTTGCCATTCCCGCTGCCGCTGTCGGGTTTCGAGCCTCCGCGCTGATCATGCGCCTGACGCGATCCTCCATGCTCGAGGTGCTGCGGCAGGATTATATCCGCACCGCCCGCGCCAAAGGGGCCTCCAAATCGGCGGTCAACTACAAGCACGCGCTGCGCAACGCCGTCCTGCCGGTGGTCACGATCATCGGTATCGAAGCGGCGTTCCTGATCGGCGGCCTCATCGTCACGGAGACCGTGTTCAACATTCCAGGGGTGGCGCGCTTCCTCGTCGAAGCGATCCGCTGGCGCGACTACCCGATCGTGCAGAACCTCGTCATGTTCATCGCCGTCGTGGTGGTGGTGATCAACTTCCTCATCGACATGGCCTACGTCATGCTCGATCCGCGCATCAAGTTCGAGGATTGAACGGCGCGTTTCGCCGGGAGGATATCCAGTGGCCGTCATCGATCATCAGGCCGAGCTCAATCGGGCCGGCGCCAACATCTCCAGCCGGTGGGGCTCGTTCACCCACAATGTGCGTCGCTATCCCTTGGGCACGATTGGTGGGCTCATCTTTCTCACCTTCGTGCTGACGGCGATTTTTGCGCCCCTGCTGACGGGCTTCGACCCGACGTCGACCAACGCACGTTCGTCGCTGGCCAAACCCGGTGGCGCGCATTTGTTGGGCGCGGATTTCATGGGGCGCGATTTGTGGAGCCGCATTGTTTATGGCGCCCGCATCTCGCTCGCGGTCGGCATCGGCGCGACAGCGTTGGGCTGCTTCATCGGCACCATTGTCGGCCTCACGTCGGGCTATTTCGGCGGCTGGTATGATCTGATCATCCAGCGGCTGATCGACATCATGCAGTCGCTGCCGCTGCTGGTCATGGCGCTCGTCATGGCAGCGTCGCTCGGGCCGTCGCTGGGCAACACGATCATCGCCATCGCCATCCCGTCGATCCCCAACGTCGCGCGCATCATCCGGTCGAACACGCTCCAACTGCGCGAGATGCCCTATGTCGAAGCGGCCCGCGCCGTCGGCATGAGCGAGCTGTCAATCGCCTTCCGCCACGTTCTGCCCAATACGTTCGCTCCGCTGATCGTGCTGGGCACCGCCCAGTTGGGCTCGGCCATTCTCACGGAAGCCTCGCTGTCGTTCTTGGGATTGGGCATTCCCGAGCCGCATCCTTCGTGGGGCCGGATGCTGTCGGAGTCGGCGGCCGAGTACGTGCGCACGGCCCCCTGGCTCGTCATCTTCCCCGGCGTCGCGATCAGCCTCGCCGTGTTCGGCACCAACCTGCTCGGCGACGCCGTGCGGGACATTCTCGATCCGCGGCAGCGCAGCTAAAAGGAGCAGCGGACGGTGACGGCAACAGTGACAAGCGCGCCCGCCAGTGAGTCGAAATCCGACGATTTTCGAGGCGATATCCTCCTCGAAGTCGACAATTTGCAGACGTTCTTCTTCACCCGTCAGGGCCTGGTGAAGGCGGTCGATCGGGTGTCGTTCAACCTGCGCAAAGGCGAGACGCTCGCCATCGTCGGGGAGTCGGGCTGCGGCAAGAGCATCACGGCGATGTCGCTGCTGCGCCTCATTCCCGAACCACCCGGACGCATCGTCGGCGGTTCGGTCAAGCTGGCCGGCGTCGACCTTCTGCAGCTTCCCGAGAACGAGATGCGCCGCGTGCGCGGCAACGACATCTCGATGATCTTCCAAGAGCCGATGACATCGCTCAATCCGGTGATGACCATCGGCAATCAGATCGCCGAAGTGCTGCTGCTGCACCAGAACATGAC
>JANOKV010000485.1:0-2392 GCA_031419415.1 Hyphomicrobiales bacterium
GCGTCCAGGAGTTTCTGAGACTCCTCCGTGGTGATGCCGAGCGGATGCTTTTGCTGCTGGCTGAACGATAGTTCCTTGACTTCGGGGTCCAATGCAGCGACGCCGGGCATCAGCGCCGGCCGCAGCAGGGTCGCTTCCAATCGAGCCGCGCGCTCGGAGCGATAGTTGATCAGCTGGTAGGCGTTGAGCGCCACCGCCACGAGTCCGAACAGCAACAAGCCGAGCGAGACTTTCCATCCCAGCCGGCTGCCGCGATCGGTGCGGCCACCCCTCAATAAGGTCCGCCCCGCGACGACGGATGCAGCGCCACCGAGCATCGCTGATCCGATCGCCACGAGCTGTGACAGGCTCGACAACGAGCCGATCACGAGTTCAGGCGAGGGAATCGCGTATGCCGGACTTACAGGGAAAAATAAATGACCAACATTCGCGAGCGCAAAAAAAACCATCCCCGCGCGTGACACTGTGCGGGGTCCCTCCGCATTACCAAAACGCATGTATACGCCCCGCTTGTACTGTCCAGCCCCGGTTATTGACGGCAAATTGCGCCAGCGCTTCTTTGGTTGACCAAAGCTGAACAGGAATCAAGGCAATTAATTTAATTTTTTGCAGAGGCCCACGGCGATATTAATGCTTTGTTAACCACTGTTCCTAAAGAAGCTTCGATGCGGCCAACCGCCCTACGCTCATCGCCAAACCTGATTACCCGGATGGCTCAGCGAGGTGGCGGTACTTTTTCGATCTGATTGCGGCGAGGCGGCCGTAGGGGGCTGGGGCGGTCGTTACCGCGACGCGGGCGAGGCGCTCGAGGTTCCTCTCGAGATCGAAGCGGCGATTGTAGCGCCACTCGTAAGCCGCGAGATAACGCGGCGTGTGGCGCTCGTCGAGCGAGCGGCAGGTGCCGGTCACCGCGCTCTTGACGTTGCCGAGCGTGATGTTGACCCAGATGAACTCGGGGTCTTTCGGCCGGCCGCCGCCGGTGATGATTTTCGTGTGCGTGAGGCCCGCCTCGCCGAGGCCGTTGAAGCAGGCGAGGCCGTCGGAAAGAACGTGGCTGCCCGGCACGATCGAGGCCTTCGCCCAGTCGCGGACCGCCTCCTTCGAGAAGCCCGGCACAACGCGCAATTGGGTGTAGACGGGCTTACCTTTCACGGTCGAGACAGCCACGACGAAAGGGAGCTTGTTGTTCGCTCCCCGGCCCGATTTTCCAGGCTTTTCGCCGCCGACATAGGCGTCGTCGACCTGGATCAGACCGTCGAGCTTGTAGATCGAATTGCGCTGGCGCATCACCTCCATCAGCTTCTGCTTGATCAGCCAAGCGGTGTCCCATTTCACGTCGAGTTGGCGCGACAATTCCAACGCGGCGATGTCATTCTTGGCGCTCGTCATCAGATGGATCGCGAGAAACCATTTCGTCAGCGGCGTGCGCGAACCGTGGAAAATCGTGCCCGCCTTGGCCGAGGTCTGCAGACTGCAGGCGGAGCACTGGAAAAGCCGGCGCGTGGCGATGAAGCTGTGCACGCAGCCGCCGCACCTCGGGCAACGGAACCCGTCCGGCCAGCGCCATCGCGCGAGCGCCGCGTGACACTGGCCCTCGGTGCCATAGCGCAGATTGAAGCCAGCCATGCTCAACCCCTTCTGGAACTGCACCGTGTTGCGCGCCATCGATGATCCCCGTTCCCGCCGAATCACGCGACTTTCCTGCGGTTTCGTGGCGCCACTGAGGCATCCGGGTAATCAAGTCGCCAAATACTGTAGGGAGGGCGCCGTACGCCTGACCTCCACGTCACAATAGCAATGGAGCCAACCGGCCACGGCTGGCCGGAAGGCAGCTGCGGGCCGATTTTGTTGCAAAAGTCGCGGATGAGTGCAGCGAGAACGGCGGCGGCGAGTTTTGAAAATTGATCCATACTCTGCATCACCACTCGCTCCGCTTGGAGCGGCGGCATCGACGTACTGAACCACCGTCTGGCACACAGCAAGGACGGTACAGATGCCACTCAACGCTCACGCAACGCACGCGATGGGCGTGACCGCTGACGGGCGTGCGACTAGCTTTGCGAGCCACGGCTCTGTTGCCCAATAGACGCAGTTGCGGCGATGTCCGGAACGGGTCAATCACGTCGTTCTGCGGTTCCAGCGGCCATTCACGCTCTACCCCCGAAAGCGACCAGTCAGGAAACACTTGCGAACGCATGACCGCCGCTTGGGGGGCAGCCACTTTTTCTGCCCCCGCGAATACATCTGCCCAACTACAGCCGTTTCAACGAACGCCGGACGGATGCAGCATCCATCCCCAAATCCGAAGCCAATCGGCGATGGAGTGACGCGTATTTTCCGCTTTCCCGACAAGATTCGTAAGTGAGGCGGTAGGCTTGTCTGCTCCCGAAGT
>JANOKV010000486.1:0-4326 GCA_031419415.1 Hyphomicrobiales bacterium
GCATAGAACGCGAATTGCACAATACCGCCCGCGCCTGGAAGCGCCACCGTTGCAACCACCATGGCGGCCAGCACGTAGGCGATGATGAACACCACGAGACCAATCGTGCCGACAAGCACCCGCAAACCAGGGTTCATGGACCACTTCTACTCCAGAGCTGGCCCCTCTCTCCGCAAGGCAAAGAGAGGCATCGCATGTCACGATGGAATGATGACGGCTTTGCCCGTCGTCTGCGTGTCGAAGATTTTATAAGCTTCCTCGGCCTGATCGAGCCGCCACCGATGCGTGAAAAGCTTTTCAACGTCCACATTGTGATCGGCGACGAATTCCGCGCAATCGGCCTGACCCTGCTTGGAAAACGTCCAAGAACCGACGATCGTCACCTGCCGGCGCAAAATGTCGGGTGAAACATCGAGGGTGACCTGGCCCCGTTCGCCGACATAGCAGGCGGTCCCCCACGAGCGCACGGCGCGAACGGCGGACGCGCGCGCATCCGGAGCAGACGAGCAGTCGAGCGTCTTATGTGCGCCTTCGCCGTGAGTCAGATCCCGGATCGCACCGACCACGTCGTTCGACTTGGCGTTGATCAGCTCTGTAGCGCCGAAGTCCTTGGCGCGTTCCAGCCGCTCGGGCGAGACGTCGAGTGCGATGACTCGCGCACCCATGGCCGCCGCGAGCTGCGTCGCCGACAAACCGACCGGCCCTTGACCGAAGATGGCGATGGTCTCGCCGCCTTGCAGATTGAGCCGTTTCAGCGCGCCGTAGGCCGTGCCGGTACCGCAGGCGATGGCTGCACCCGTCACGAACGACAGGGAGTCGGGCAGCGGAACCAAAGTATGCACCGGCACTTTCATGTACTTTGCATGACCGCCGTGGCCGCCCGAGCCGTAGACGATGGTGCCATCGAGGCACATCTGAGTCCAACCGCCCCGGCAATGTTTGCAGCCGCCGCAGCCGTCGTAGTGATGATCCATCACGCGCTGGCCGATCTTGGCCTCGCTCGCCGCCACGCCCGATCCAACGGCGACGACGATCCCGCACGGCTCGTGTCCCGCAATCGTTCCGGCCGCGCGCTTGATGCCGCCCGTCACGACGCCCTCTTCTTGTGGCGGAGCGCGATAGTTGTGCAGGTCACTGCCGCACATGCCCGACGCCTTGATCTCGAGGATCACATCACGCGGACCCGGCGTCGGATCGGGGAACTCTCTCAGCTCCAGCTTGCGATCTCCGAGAAATACGACGCCCTTCATGGCTGCCTCCTGCTGTTGCGCGCCGGGACCGAATGTCCGCTTATCGCCAGTTGATCCGAATGTCCGGACTTTAGCGGGCAGCAGCGCGGGCGCAACCCGTTGTTGGTGTCGCGTGGAGTGGCAATCGTGACTTCGTCCGCAGGGCGTTCGTCTTCCTCCCGCCCGACGTGGCCGACCCCAACTCGATCGAGGTGATCCACCTGCCGCCATCCTAGCGATCAGCACAATGCGGTTTGCAGCACCCGATGGTGCGCATTGTGCAGTTTCTGAGCATCGACTGATTTGGTTGATTGGCGCGAGCGACGGGACTTGAACCCGCGGCCTCCGGCGTGACAGGCCGGCGCTCTAACCAACTGAGCTACGCCCGCGCAAAGCAACGTGCCTGTGCGGTACGTCACTGCCGAAGCTGATAAGTCACCCCCTCCGGGAAGTCAAGGAATGGTGGAACCGGACGGTATTTTTCGCACTGAGGACCCCAGGGGACACCAAAGGCAGGCAAAACGAGGCGACGCCCGCAAGCACGGTTCACGTCGCGTTCCTGCAGGACTCATATTTCTCCTGAGTGCATGAAAAAGTTGGCTGCGGGGACACTCTGCAGCTAATCCGGTCATCAGACGAAAATCGAGTTTGGCTCTTCATCAAAGTACCCCGTCATCGTTAAAGCACAGGCTCTCAGGCCGCTAAGGTGCGTGATCCTCATGCGGGATACAACGGCGTGCCCCCGGTGAAAACAGTCACCCGCGCCGCCGAAGGATCGGGTCACCCACAACTCACCGACATGATCGTGTGGATCGGCTATTGCACAGCCGTGACTCTGGCCATGAATTTTTACGCCGCACCGGCCAATACACCAAGCCTGGCGCGCTAGGTGCGCATTCCGGTGAGTGTAATGGATGAATAACCCGATGATCAGCATTGTTGGCACGTGGCGGTTGGTGAGCGTCGAAGAATTGGACGCTGACGGCAATCCGTAACAGAATGCCCCTGGCGACGCGCCGATCAGTGGCTCCTGGTCGTCGAGGGCACTGGAATCGCCATCGTCAACGGCCACAAGATCGCACTCAAGGCCGGGACGCTCGTCCTGATAGAGGCCGGCGATACACATGAAATCCGCAATACCGGGCGCAGCCTGCTCAAGACCGTCAACGTCTACCTGCCGCCCGCCTACGACGCCGAGGGCGGGGAACTGCCGCCTGGGCAAATAGGCTCTACCCTTTCGATGTCTTGGGATCGGAGGCGGGCGGCTAGGTGCGCTCTTCCTGATATTCGCCGCGACCATATATCTGGAAGCCGACGTTCCGCCATATTTGGTCAACCTCGATTTAACGTTCAGAATGTATTTTACCGCCTGCGCTGAAGGTGCAGACCACGAAACCGCATTCCTGCTGCAATTTTTGGAGCGGATTTGTCAGTTCATTTCGAGAAGCCAGGTCGCCCCGATTGAAGCGAGTGCCACACTGCGGTCAATCAGATCAGCATCAACTCTATGCGAGAGCCCTTCGATGCCCGACTACGATGATCCGGAAACAGAGGCTCGGTGGAATGCCGAGCGACGCGCTGAAGTGCTGGCCTACTTCGAACGCGAGGGCATTGCTCACGCTGATATTGCAGATGCGCCCGCCTGGTCCGTTGCGCCGTACGCGTCCATATGGGCCGTCGCAAGTCGAGCCGATGCCGGCGCAATTGGCTGGTGGGCCATTTCGGGTGACTTGCCGACCGACTATGTCTCGTCCGACAAAGCCGCCACGCCTCGTCAAGCCGTAAGCGCCATCGCGTCCCTTTGGGTAGAAGCGGCCCAATACATGGAGCGTGGTGAACCTCATCCCACGTTCATCATCGGCACTGGCGACCGGGCGGAAGAATTGGCGCCTATGCTCGCGTCGAGGGCTGCGTTGCTGCTCGAGTGGGTCGACGACCCAGAAGCGTGGGAGCCTTGAGATCGGACAGCGAAAACGAAGTCTGCCTGCCGGGCTTCGCGACGGGGTGACGAATACCGATGTCGGTCCGGGACGTGTGTCCAGTTATGCGAGACGATAGTCTGCTGTCGCCGTTCTGTAGCCGGGCTACGCGATCATTGCCTTGATCCGGTTCGCCAGGAACTGGCCAACAGCCTATGCAAGGAACGTGCGTCAACGTGCAAGCTCGAGCATATCTTTCGAATGCGGAGTTCACCTGTGGCAGAGGGCACTCGAGCCCTCTAGCGCCATTCCCCGCAGACGATTAATCGGCAGCCAAGTTGGGGGTAAACTCGAGCGGCAATCCCTTGTAGCCCGTCAATCGCTCTCCTTCCGCGTACATCTCGTAGGCCCGCTTCTTCAAAGCCGGCAAGACTGAGGCAATCTTGTCCAGGTCCAGGTCGGCCGCGACGCCGGGATAACCGGCCCGCTCGATCATCGCACCGAGTTTCCTGTTCTCGAGCTGCTCGAAGGTCCAATCCAGCGGTTCGTCGACGATGGTCCGATCCCAATTGGTCCGGTGGTTCTTGTTGCGCGGACCATAGTGGTAATGGGCGCCCTGCCAGAAACAGTCGAACGCCAGCAGCTCCGTTTCCTCGACGTATTTCTTGCCCTTCGACCCGCCGATATCGCCAAGCACGTGGATGGCGAGGCCGCCGTCGCCGTTCTTCTGACGCCGCATCTCGAGGCCGAACCGAATGTTACCGGCTTCGAAGATTTCCGTGCCGCGGTTGTGTTTGACGGTGTTGCGCCTGGTGTGGAACGTCTCGCGGGCGCAGGCCTCCACGTCGGGCAGAATGCGGCGCACTGCGGTAAGGTCGGTCACTCGCGCGATTTGTGGATAGCCCGCCCGTTCGATCATCTTGGGGAGCTTCTGATCGAGAATGCGGATGGTCCAGCCGATGGGATTGCCATCGACGACCGGGTCCATGCGGCAATGCACGCCCATGCCGCCGCCGACCCGGTTGGGCGTCGTCAGTACGGCGTCTACGACTTTGGTGATGGCATCGCGCCGCCCGGAGGCGCTGCGCACATGCTGCGCACGGCCGTTGTAGGCCTGCAGGCCGGCAAAATTGAGGGCCGGGTGCTTGCGGATTTCCATCACCAGATTCAGCGCCGCC
>JANOKV010000487.1:0-5157 GCA_031419415.1 Hyphomicrobiales bacterium
CGCGCACGCGGCAGTTTGGCGTTCTGGGCGGGCGCGGCGATCTTCGTCGCGGCCAGCGTTCTGGCGACGTTCCTGGTCAAGAACGAATACCCCTTCTTTGCCGGCTACGTGATCCTCCAGTTCATCGTATTGGCGACGGCGTGGAATATCCTCGGCGGCTATGCCGGCTACGTGAACTTCGGCACCAGCGCCTTCTTCGGCCTGGGCGTCTACACCTCGGTTTTTCTGATCCGATGGATCGGCGCACCCTTGGCCGTGCAAATTCTGGCGGCGGCGGCGGTGGGCGCCGTGCTCGGGCTGCTCGTCGGCCTCCTGACATTGCGCATGCGCGGCATCTTCTTTTCCATTGCGACGATCGCGCTCACGATCATCATCGAGACCTTCATCATCAATTGGAAATTCGTCGGCGGCGCGACGGGCATTCAGCTCCTGCGCCCGCCCATCACGCTGCCGTTCGACAGCTATGTGAAGATGCTGTTCGTGGTGGCGGCCTGCATGGTCGTGGTCGCGGTGGCGCTCGCCCGGTTCGTGCAGCACTCCTGGATCGGGCGCGGCTTGCAGGCGCTGCGCGATGACGAGTTGGCCGCCGAGTGCACCGGCGTGCCGACACTGGGATTGAAACTCGTGGCCTGCGCCATCTCCGGCGCGTTGATGTGCGCGGCCGGCGCGCCGCACGCCATGTATCTGTCGTTCGCCGATCCCGCCTCCGCATTCAATCTCAACTACTCCGTGTCGGCGCTGGCCATGTCCCTGATCGGCGGCACGAGCCATTGGATCGGGCCCATACTGGGGGCGCTGCTTCTGGGCATCACGCAGCAACTTTTGACGGTCACCATCTCGTCGGAAGTGAACGTGCTGGTGCTGGGTCTCATGCTCGTTCTCTTCGTGGTCGGAGCTCCGGAAGGCATCATCGGCCTCGTCCGTCGAGTTCGAGCGATGTGGACAAAGCGCGCTGCGCCCAAGGAACCGACATGAGTTGGCCACTCCTCAATGTCGATACGGTGACGAAGCGCTTCGGCGGCTTCACCGCGCTCGATGGCATCAGTCTCGACATACGCGCTGGCGAGCGCTTCGGCTTGATTGGACCCAACGGGTCGGGCAAGACGACGCTCATCAACTGCATTTCCGGGGCGCTGCGGCACGACGGCGGCGCCATCGCCTTCGAAGGCCACGACATCTCGGACTTGCCGGCCTATCGGCGCACGCGACGCGGCATTGCGCGCAGCTTCCAGATCCCACGGCCCTTCAAGAGCATGACGGTGTTCGACAACCTGGCTGTGGCGCTCGACTTTGCCGCTGTTGGCCATGGGCTGGACGCCACGGGGCGACGCCACGAAATCTCGAGCATCCTCGAGCGCATGGGACTCGCCGCCAAAGCCGACACGCCATCGAGCGAGCTCAGTCAGGTCGAACTCAGAAAAATGGAGCTCGCGCGCGCGGTGGCGGCGCGACCGAAGCTGCTGATTTCCGACGAAGCGATGGCGGGCCTGTCGAGCAGCGAAATCGACGAAGTGTTGGAACTTCTCGTGCACCTCAACAAAGACGGGCTCACGATCATTATGATCGAGCACATCATGCACGCCGTGATGCGCTTTTCCGAACGCGTCGTGTGCCTCGATGCAGGCCGCATCATCGCCGCTGGCACGCCAGCCCACGTGATGGCCGACAAACGCGTGCAGGAGGCCTACCTTGGCGCTTGAACTCGACGTGTCGGGATTGGACGCGGGCTACGGCGCGGTGCGTGCGCTACGCAGCGTTTCAGTTCGCGTCGGTGACGGCGAAACGGTGGTTCTGCTCGGCACCAACGGCAACGGCAAGAGCACGCTCATGAAATGCATCATGGGACTGGTCAGGCCCACGGCCGGCGCCATCCGCTTGACGATCGACGGCACGACCCACGACCTAGCGACGCTGCCGACGGAAGAGATCGTTGGCCTGGGCGTCTCACTCGTGCCGGAAGGACGACGCCTCTTTCCCAAGCTCACGGTCGAAGAAAACCTGATGCTCGGGGCCTATCGGCCGGGCGCGCGCGACAATATCGGGCGCAACCTCGACTTTGCCTTCACGGCATTCCCGGTGCTGGTGGAGCGTCGCCGTCAGCTCGCCGGCACGATGTCGGGTGGCCAGCAACAGATGCTCGCTATTGCCCGCGCCCTGATGTCGTCACCGCGATTGCTGCTCGTCGACGAGCCCTCCGTCGGTCTATCCCCGCTGCTCGTCGGACAAACCATGGATCGCATCGGGGATCTGAAACGTCAGTTCGGTTTGACCGTGCTCATGGCCGAACAGAACTTCAACCAATCGATCCGCATCGCCGATCGCGGCTACATCATCGTCCACGGCGAGATCGCCGTCGACGCGCGCTCGGTCGCCGAACTGTCGGCCAATGAGTTGGTGAAACGCCTCTATCTCGGCGATCTCCCCGCGCCGCAGTGACTGGTCGGGGCATTCGCCCTGCTTCGGCCGGGAAGCAGAAAGGGGAAGGGTGGTGTCTGGCCTTTGGCCTGACACCGTGGCGTCACCGAGCAGCAATCGCTGCAGCGCCGCCGCGGAAAGGGTGTCAGGCCAAAGGCCAGACACCATGGCACGCGCCGCGCCGCCCCTAGCCTCCCGAACACCGCGCCCTCCACTGCTGCCCGCAGCTCGCGCCCGGGACGCGGCCATCCAAGATCGCGTCGGCGCAAGAAAATCGCACCCGCGCCGGCTCGACGCTGCATATCACGGCTGCGGTGACGTCGAATCTCTCCTGCCATCGACGCGGTCCCGGCTCTCGCGCAACACTGCCGCGCTGCTTCGGTTGGGAAACAGAGTGAACCGAGCTTGGGCTTGCAAACCTTCCATCCAAAACGATCGACGGCTAGGTCGCGACGTTCTGGCTGCTGGTGGGATCTTTTGGGCCAGAGACCGGCGTCGGCTGTCGGGGGTCGTTGCGTCGTCCCATGATGCGCCATGCGCGGGCGGCGCGGCGCTGCGCGGTCATTTCCGCGACGAGGGTTTCCAATCGCGGCAGCGGATCGGGATGGGCAAAGCGCGCGCCGGCATCGACGAGCCGTTGCGGCGTCAACGGTGCTTTTCCCAAAAGAACGGGCGTCAATAGTCCCAGCCAGCGCTTGGCCACGAGACGCGGGATCGGGCAACTCAACGGCACGCGTCGAAGTGGTCGCAACAGAGCGAGCACGCCGACCCCGGTCAACGGCATCGGCGCGACCCCGTGGAAGACGCCCTCGAGTTCCGCGCGCGCGAGCAACCCGGTGAGCATCGTCGCCGCATCATCGGGATCGATCGCTGGAATGATCGAGCCAGCAAGCGGTGGCGCGAGGCCCCGTTCCGCCAGCGATACGAGAAGCGTCCAGACCGCGCCGGGCGACAGCAGCAGCCCCATGCGCATCACCGCAACAGTGAGTCCCCGCGCGCGCGCATCGAGCGCCACCGCTTCGAGGGCGCCGACATCTGCGTGCAAGCCGGGCGGACAGACTCCGTCGGAGAGGCTTGCGTCGGACACGGGCTCACCGCTCGACGCCACAGCCGGAGGAACGGCCACAGACGCCATAACGAGACGCAACCGGCGATCAGCCAGCGCGGCAACCAGGCGTTGCATGACATGCAGGCGGGACCGGTGGATCGCCGCCAGATGCGCCTTGCTCGCTGACCCTGCGTATGGCGCACCCATGAGGTGGATGACCTGATCGACGCCCGTGAGGCACGCCACGGGAAACGGCTCCGATCCCGGATGCCATTCCACCATCTCGACGCGCTTGGCGAACAGGCGATCGCAGGCGAACGGCCGCCGCGTCAGAACACGTACGCTGCGTCCTTCACCCAGAAGGCGCTCCACGATCCGTGGACCCAGGCTGCCCGTCGCCCCTGTCACGAGGATCGTCATGGATTGTCGGCCCGCAAGTCTTGCACTTTCACCCCATCCCCCGCTTCGAAGGCCATTAACGCGGAACCGGACTCGGGTTCGCGCGCTCTCCTATCGGCGACACTCTACCTGCATTGATGACGCCACGACACTCGTTGGGAAGTTGGTCGAGCGTCACACGCGGCTTGGGCCTGGGCTTGGCGTCGACGGTCGGCGGTGGGATCGGCGCGGGCGGTCGGCGCAGCAGTTTCATCCACCCCTCGAGCTCGGCCCCGCAACCATCGTCGGTTGGGCGGGCTGTCTGATTGGCGCAGCCCTCGCTTCCCGCCGGGCAAGAGATGCGAATGTGCATGTGATAGTGGTGGCCCCAATAGGGCTGCACCTTGCGCAAGTGCTTGCGGTCGAGTGCCGGCTGATCGCACATCGCCTTCTTGATGGCGGGATGCACGAAGACCCGATCGACCTCCGGGTAAGCAGCGGCGCGCACGATCAACCGGCCGTGCTCCAACGTCCAGACCTTGGGATCGACAGCCACGCCGTCGGGGCCGAGCATGGACGTGGCCGCCAACTCCTCGCGCTCCGTGGTGGTGAGGCGACGGTCGGGCATCGGCGTCAACCAGATGTCGGCATCGAGGCCCACCTGATGGCTGGCATGGCCCGTCAGCATCGGCCCACCGCGGGGCTGAGAGAGATCGCCGACGAGCAGACCCGGCCAGCCGTCGTGGGTTTTGGCGTCCGTCGCCAGGCGCTCGATCAGTCGCACGAGCGTGGGGTGGCCCCAGTTGCGATTGCGCGACAACCGCATGGCTTGCCACGCCGACCCATCGATCGCCAGCGCTTCGGCGCCGGCAAGGCAGCCGCGCGCGTAAGAGCCGATGGCACGCGGGGGCATCGCCGCCGCCACGGCGGCAGCGCCAAACAGCACCCTGGCTTCGACCGCCGCCTTCTTCGGCACGAGGGTCTTGCGCTTGGTCGGCCCCGCCGGCGTGGCGCTCTTTGGTTGCTGGGCCCAAGAGCCGCCACCGGACGCAACTGCCAAGCTCACGACAGCCACTGCGCACAGCGCGGCGAAAGAATTCAGGAAGCGCATCGGCACTCTCCTGTATGAGTTTCAGTTCATCGGGTTTCTGCGCGTCCTGCTCGGTTCGCTGAGCCCCCGAAAACGCATGATCCCCACGCCCTGGAGAGCGTGGGGATCACAAGCGTCGTCACGTCGGATCAGAGGCTCTTGTCGATCATCGAGCACATCGTCTCGGCGCTCGATTTATCGACGCTGCCGGGCGCATCTTCGACGT
>JANOKV010000488.1:0-5009 GCA_031419415.1 Hyphomicrobiales bacterium
CCAGGCCATGCTCGAGCGCCAGCGTCTGGTCGCCGATGCCGTGCGCAACGATCCCGACGTGGTCTACGTCAACTCGAACGTCGCCGCCGGCGGCTTCAATCCGACGCTCAGCCGCGGCACCATCTTCGTGCAGCTCAAACCACGCTCCGAGCGTGCGGGCGGCGTCGACATCACGGTCGTGCAAAATCGCTTGCGTGGGCGCTTGTCGTCCATCACCGGCATTCGTGCGTTCCCGCAAGCCTTGCAGAACCTACGCATCGGGTCTCGCGCCGGCGCGTCCGCCTACCAGTACACGCTGACGAGCGTCAATCAGGCCGAACTCTACGAGGGCGCCGGCCGCCTGATCGAACGCATCAGGTCGACACCGGGGTTCACCGACGTGACGAGTGATCTCACTCTGGGCGCGCGACAGGTCAAAATCGACGTCGATCGCGAAGCGCTTGCCCGCGTCGGCGTCAGCATGGAAACCGTGCGCCAGACACTTTACTCAGCTTTCGGGACGCGCAAGGTGGCGACTGTCTTCACACCGTCGAACGATTACGCCGTCATTCTCGAGGCCGATAAAGAAAAAACGCTCGACCCCAGCGTGCTGCAGAAAATCCATGTGCGATCCAATTCAGGCCAGCTTGTTCCCCTCGCGGGAATTGCCAGCGTGACGCTTGGGCCGGGCCCCGTATCCGTGGCCCGCCAAAGCCAATTGCCGGCGGTGACATTGAGCTTCAATCTGGCGCCCGGGTTCACGCTGGGTGAGGCCGTGACCGCCGTCGGTGTCGCTGAACGCCAGCTCAATCTGCCCGTCTCGATCCGCGGCCAATTCGCCGGCACCGCGCAAGTGTTCCAAGACAGCTTCCGCGACCAACCCCTGCTGATCGCGGCGGCCATCCTCACGATCTACATCGTGCTCGGCATTCTCTACGAAAGCTTCATCCACCCGATCACCATTCTGTCTGGCCTGCCCTCGGCCAGTCTGGGCGCGCTGCTCATCCTTCTGCTGTTCGACGTCGAGCTGACGGTCATCGCCGTCATCGGCATCATTCTGCTGATCGGCATCGTGAAAAAGAACGCCATCATGATGGTGGACTTCGCGATCGAACGAAGATCGGAAGGCATCCCCGCGCGTGACGCCATTCGCGAGGCGTGCCTGCTGCGCTTCCGGCCAATCATGATGACGACGATGGCGGCCCTCTTCGGAACCCTACCGATTGCCATGGGCGTTGGCGCGGGCGCCGAGCTGCGCCAACCGCTCGGTCTGGCGGTCGTCGGCGGCCTCGCCGTCTCCCAAGTGCTGACGCTCTACATCACCCCGACCGTTTATCTGGCGCTGGAACGTCTCGTGGAACGCTGGCGCCAGTTCCGCGCCGGCCCCGCCCCCAAAACCGACACCCCACACGTGGCCGTTCCACAAGCGGGCGAGTAAGCCGCAGCGCCCGTCATCGTTACTTCGCCGCGCTCACCGCGACGAGGATTACACCCGGCACGATCAAGGCCATCGTCGCGATCGTGCGCCAGGTGATGATCTCGCGACCAAACCAGAAGAACCCCAGCAGGAGCGTGAACACGGGCGTCGCCGAAACGATCGGCAGCACCGCCACCACATCGCCGATCGCCAGCGCATTGTTGAGGAACTGCACCGAGAGCGCGATGACGACGCCCGAGGCCACGAACCAGAGTTGGCCGATGGTGCTGGCGCCACCCACCGCAATCGGTTGCCGGTCCCAGCCATAGACGGCGAGTGCTGCGCCAAGCGATACCGTGTTGCCCACCAGCACCGCGAACGACGGGCTGGGCACTTCGATCAACCCATACTTCGTCACGATATGCCCCGTTGCCCGGATGAGCGCCGCACCAAGCGGCAATGCGATCGCCCAGAGCGGCCATGTCCGCTTCAAACCTTTCGGGTTCCACGCGGCGACCACGGCGCCGGCCACCACGGCGAGCGTGCCGACAGCGATCGACAACGTGAGGCTTTCCCCCAGAATGAGAATGGCGAACACCGCCCCGAAGATCGGCGTCGACGCCGTGAGAGAACTCGTCAGCGTCGGCCCCATCACCTTGATCGAGTTGATGGCGAGCGTCGTCGAAAGAATCGGCCGGATGATGCCGACGATGGCGAACATCAGCGCCGCCGTCGTCATCCAATACCAGCCGGCGAGGAAGAACGGCGAAAACAGCCAGTAAACGACAGCCGACGTGCCGATCGAAATCAGTGTGCCCGCCCGTGGATCACACGTCTCGAGGCCACGGTTGTTGAAATGGTTCGACAGCGCAAACAGGAACGCCGAGGCGAGGCCATAGTAGGCCGCCAGATAGGTCGTGCTCATCATCTCGATCCCAGCTCGGCGCAGCCCGCTCGCATGTCCCACGGCAACATTTCAACTGCTGCACTCTCGTAGAGCACCACCCGGCACCGCCCCCTCACATCGTTGCGCCGATGACCCAGGGCACGTATTCCGCATCGCCGTAGCCGAGGCCCTCCGACTTCGTCTTCTCACCCGATGCGACCCGCAGCATGTAGTCGAAGATCTCCTGGCCCTTGGCCTCGATCGACACCCCGTCGATGATGTCGCCGCAATTGATGTCCATGTCGTCGATCATGTGGCGATAGATGTCGGAATTGGTGGCGAGCTTGAACGACGGCGTGGGCTTGCAGCCGTAGGCCGAGCCGCGCCCCGTGGTGAATGCCAGCACATTGCAGCCGCCCGCGACCTGCCCCGTGGCCGCGACCGGATCATAACCGGGCGTATCCATGTAAACGAAGCCTTTGGCCGTGATCGGCTCGGCGTAGTGGTAGACGGCCTCGAGCGTCGTGGTGCCGCCCTTGGCGGCCGCGCCCAGAGATTTCTCGAGGATCGTGGTCAGCCCACCCAACTTATTCCCAGGCGACGGATTGTTATCCATGCTCATGCGCGCGCGCGCCGTGTAGTCCTCCCACCAGCGGATGATCGACACGAGCTTTTCGCCGACTTCGCGCGAACGGGCGCGCCGTGTCAGCAGGTGTTCGGCGCCGTAGATTTCCGGTGTCTCGGACAGCACCGCCGTCCCGCCGTGACGCACGAGGATGTCAGCCGCACAGCCCAGCGCCACATTCGCGGTGATCCCTGAATAGCCGTCCGAGCCCCCGCATTGTAGCGCGAGCATCAACTCCGACGCCGGCAGCGTCTCGCGCTTGGCCTTGCCCGCCACCGGGAGCATGTCGCGGATAGCTTCGACGCCAGCGGCAATCGATTTCTTGGTGCCACCCGTTTCTTGAATGGTCAGCGAGCGAAACGTGTCGGACTCCACGATGCCATAGGCATCCTTCATCCGCGCGATCTGGAAGCCTTCGCATCCCAGCCCCACGACGAGCACGCCCGCCATGTTCGGGTTGCACGCATACCCCCAGGTCGTGCGCTTCAAGACCTCGAAGGTCTCCCCATCCGAATCGATGCCGCACCCCGTCGAGTGCACCAAGGGAATGACGCCGTCGATATCGGGGTGGTCTTTCAGCATGTCGGACCGGTTGACCGCCTCGGCGATGAACCGCGCCACCGTCGCCGAGCAGTTCACGCTGGTGACGACGCCGATATAATTGCGTGTGCCGCATTTGCCGTTGGCGCGGCGAAAGCCCTCGAATGTCGCCTGTTGCGCGATGGCGAGCTTTTCTTCGTTGCGTGCGCCTTCTGCGAAAGCGTAGTCGCGGTCGAAAGCTGCAAACCCACAATTGTGCGTGTGGATGTGCGCACCCGGCGCAATGTCCTGGGTCGCGAAGCCGATGATCTGGCCGAATTTCAGCACCGGCGCGCCCTTGGCGATCGCCGTGGCAGCCATCTTGTGGCCCTTGGGGATACGCGCCGTCGATGGCACGCCGCGCGCCGTAACGCCTGGGCCGATCATGTCGACGGCAACGATGACGTTGTCTTTCGGGTTGAGCGACAGTGTGCGCGGCGCTGCGCTGGACGGTGCGGGGGACATGGCGGCTCCTGTGCCTCGACGGACGGTTGCAGTCAGATGGCGCACCGGCGCGACCGGCGCGGGGCGTCCTGCCGCCCACATTCGCACGATCCGGGCCCGGAATGCCATGCATGCGTCAGGGCGTGTCGACGCGCGCTATTCCCCCTCGGGGTCGTCCGTCGGCTCGGCATTGGCCTGCACGGTCACCGACCAGCGCTT
This sequence comes from Hyphomicrobiales bacterium, assembly GCA_031419415.1. Lineage (GTDB taxonomy): Bacteria > Pseudomonadota > Alphaproteobacteria > Rhizobiales > Hyphomicrobiaceae. Next base: position 4,150 of record JANOKV010000488.1, read on the forward strand.
TCGCGCCGCCATTCGTTGGACGCCCGCAAAATCGCCTTTTCCCTCGCCGACATTCTCGACGAGCGGATTGGCCTCGGGCGGACACGTCGTCTGCTGCACCTGGCGCGTCGTGCGATCGAGCACGAGCGCACTACACGCGGACCCGGTCTGGGCGACCGCGCGGTGTTCCACCACGGGCCCGTACAAGGTCACATCGCGAACGAACCCCCAGAACCCGACCATGTGCCAGAAGACCGCGCCGATCAAAAATCCGAGCACAGCGGCGCCCAGCATTCTGGCTTTCCCTCTCGGACGCGCCTTCTCGGCAGCGCTCGGATGCGTGCGATGGGTCAGCGGCGCAGCGTCACGCATCGAGGCCATCGGCCCCAGCACGCGCCTGGGCCCTGCTTCACCGTTGGCCGGCGTCGGCCCGCTCGAATCGATCGGTATGGATGTCACCCGTGCTTGCCCTCGCTCCGGTGAAGAATCACCTCATGGTCGAAACTCGACCCAGGTGGCGGAGCAGACAAGCCCAACAGGGCAACATGACCACCGTGGATGCACGCATCCACAGGAAATGACGCGCATTCGTTGATTCGCAGACCAATTCAGTGGCGCAGACACGCCTCGAGGGACCGCGCCCTCCTCATCCGCCGCCCAGCTCCCGCTGTGCGCGCGCGATGGCCGATTGCATCACCTCGGTGCGCAGCTCGATCGTGGGATCGTTGAAGATGACATTGCGCAGCCAATTGAAGGCGAGCTTCAACAGGGCCTCGTCGTTCCTGACGAGCTCTTCGCGCATCGCCGGTTCGATCGCGTACTTGTCGAGGAATGTCGAATTGAACACGAAGGTGCGAAACGAATCGATGTCCGACGTCGCC
>JANOKV010000489.1:0-3891 GCA_031419415.1 Hyphomicrobiales bacterium
GTCCGTGTGTGCGTTGGAAGTCGCCCGCACCTTGGGGCGCACCCCATTTGGCGCATTCTGGTCGGTCGCGCTTCCGATGGCCCGACCGGCCCTGGCGGCAGGCCTGGCGCTCGCCCTCATGGAGACGCTGAACGATCTGGGCGCCTCCCAGCATCTGGGCGTGCAGACGTTGTCGGCGACGATCTATGCGACGTGGCTGCAGCGCTCGAACCTGCCGGGCGCGGCCCAGATCGCGGCCATTCTATTGGCCATCGTCGTGGCGTTGTTTGCCGCTGAGCGACTGGCCCGGGGCCGCGCGCAGTTCCACCATACGACGAGCCGCTATCGCGCCATCCCGTTCGCCGATCTGACCGGGGTCAAAGCCCTCTTCGCCGGAGTGTGCTGCCTCGTTCCGTTCGCGGTCGGGTTCGCAATCCCGGCGGCCATGCTCGCGGCCAACGCGGTCAGCCATCTCGATGACGCGGCGAGTGGCGGGTTCTGGCGAGCGGCAGCCTCGAGTTTCGGGCTGGCGCTCGTGGCGGCTGTCGTGGCGACCGCCTTGGGTGTCGTACTCGCCTACGCGCGCCGCGTCGCGTCGAACGGATTTACGCGGCCCGCCGTAAGCCTTGCAGGCCTGGGCTATGCACTGCCCGGCACCGTGCTGGCGCTCGGCTTGCTCATTCCGCTGGCGGCGCTCGACAACTGGATCGATGGCCTCGCGCGCGCCGTCCTGGGTGTGTCCACGGGTCTGCTGGTCTCGGGCACGATCGTCGTTCTGGTGCTCGTATATGTCGTGCGATTCTTGGCCGTCGCTCTGGGGTCGGTCGAGGCGGGCCTCGAGCGCATCTCGCCCAATCTGGACGCGGCCGCGCGCACGCTGGGCGAAACGTCGCTCTCGGCGCTGTGGCGGGTGCATGTGCCGATGCTGATGCCGGCATTGGGCACGGCGGCCTTGCTCGTCTTCGTCGACGTGATGAAGGAGCTGCCAGCGACGCTGCTGTTGCGGCCCTTCAACTTCGAGTCGCTGGCGACCCACGTCTATGCCCTGGCCGCACTCGAGCAGATCGAAGCGGCCAGCGTCGGCGCGTTGGCCATCGTGCTCGTGGGTCTCGTGCCGGTTCTTCTGCTGCACCAGACGATCGCAGGCGGCCGCACCGGCAATCGCTACTGAGGCGGATGGTCTTGGCAATGTGCTGGACAGCCGGCGGCGCGTCCTCTCAAATCGCTTTCGACTGAGACGAGGAGAGGTGTCCATGGCGACGGGAAACTGGCTGAATACGAGCACCGCGACGCTCGCTGGGCACGAAGCCGAGATCTGCATCTGGCTCGCCGCACAGCGCCAACCGATGATCGACCTCATCGAAGAGGTCGTAAACATCGACAGCGGCAGCTACGACAAAGCGGGCGTCGACCGGGTGGGCGACCGCTTCATCCAGTTCTTCGCCGAACACGGCCTGCCGACGACGGTGGAGCGCAACGACGCTTACGGCGACGCCATCCACATCCGGCTCGACGACGCGCCCTCGAATGAAAAGCCGATCTTATTGATGGGACACCGCGACACCGTTTTTCCGAAAGGCGAAGTGTCCCGACGGAAATTCAAGATCGAGAACGGTCGAGCTTATGGTCCCGGCGTCGTGGACATGAAATCGGGCCTCGTCATGAACGCGTTCGTGCTCGCGGCTTTCAAGCAGTTCGGCGGCGCGCCCGCTCCGCTCGCGGGCCTCATTACATCGGACGAGGAAATCGCTTCGCCCTCGTCGCGTCCCGTCATCGAGCGCGTCGCGCGGGAAGCCCTGTGCGTCTTCAATTCGGAACCCGGTCGCGCCACGGGTAATGTCGTCACGGGTCGCAAAGGCGGCATCTTCCTGCGGTTCGAGGTGTTCGGCAAAGCCGCGCATTCGGGCGGCGCCTTCGAGAAAGGCATCTCCGCCATCGGCGAAATCGCACATAAGATCGTGGCGCTGCACGCCATCACCGATCTCCCGCGCGGCATTACGCTCAACGTCGGTCTCGTCTCGGGCGGGCAGTCCGTCAACACCACGGCGCCGCACGCGGACGGCCGCATCGACCTGCGCTACGTGAAACCCGCCGACCGAAGCTTTGCGCTCGATGCCATCCAGACCATCATCGATCACGCGACCGTCCCCGGGACGACGGCCAAGGTCGAGATTCTGGGCGAGTTCGCGCCGCTGGCGCAATCACCGGGGTCACAGCATCTCTTCGAAGCCTACACCAGCGCAGCCGGTGAGCTCGGCATGGCGGTCGAAGGCGAGTTCAGTGGCGGGTGCGCCGATTCGGGCTTCACGGCCGGTGTCGGATGCCCCACGGTGTGCGCCGTCGGCCCCGTGGGGGGTAATGCGCACACGCCGGAAGAATATCTCGAGATCGACTCGATCGTGCCCCGCGCCCAGGCCTTGGCTCTAGCGATCTTGCGCGTCACCTCCGTGAAAGGTTGAAATCCACATGTCGTCTCTCGCAGGGCGCGTCGCCGTCGTCACCGGATCGGCCATGAACATCGGGCGCGCCACCGCGCTCATGCTGGCGCGCGAGGGCGCGAAAATCATGGTGCACGCCAAATCCAACCGCGCCGGCGTCGACGAGACCGTGCGTCTCGTGCGCGAGGCCGGCGGCGAGGCCGACAGCCATCTCGCCGATTTGTCCACCTGGGACGGGGCGAAGGGATTGATCGACGCCACGATCGCCCGCTTCGGGCGCATCGATATTCTGGTCAACAACGCGGCCGTGCGGCGCAACACGCCCATCACCGAGATGAGCTACGAGGAATGGCGCGACGTGCTGGCCTCGAGCCTCGACTGTGCCTTCCTGACCATTCGCCACGCGTCTCCGCACATGGTTGCGCAGAACTGGGGCCGGATCGTCAATCTGGGCGGCATTTCCATGTTTGCCGGCACGCCCGGGCGCGCCCATGTCTCAGCGGCCAAGGCCGGCATGATCGGCATGTCGCGCGCCGTCGCGTCGGAGCTGGGTCCGCACGGCATCACCGTCAATATCGTGGCGCCCGGCATGATCGACACGGTCCGTGGAGGTGCGGCCGGCGCCCGGCCCGGAGCGGCGTCGACGGCGCATATTCCAATGCGCCGCGAAGGCCAGCCCGATGAGATCGCCCACATCATCACCATGCTCTGTCGCCCCGAGGGCGCTTACACGACGGGACAGACGATCGAAGTCAACGGCGGCGCGCACTTCATCTGAGGCGGGGGAGCGTTTCAGGTCGCGACCGGTTCGACAACGAACACCGAGCCGTTGGTTGCCGTGATGCGGACCTGCGCCCCGGCTGCAGCATCGGCGCCTTCCGCCTGCCACACCGTATCGCCGACGCGAACTTTGCCGCGCCCTCCGCGGATCGGCTCATCCACGATCACCACGCGGCCGACGTATTGGTTGGCGCGCACATTGAGGTCGGGCACATCGCTCACCGTCGCCGTGGTGCGCGCGTACCGGCGCGCCCAGAACATGCTGGCGACGGCGAGGCAAGCGAACGCCACGAGTTGCCATGGCAGGGCCACATCCGTCACCAGCGCGAGACCACCGACGGCCAGCGCCGCTGCGGCGAACCAGGCAAAGTGCACGCCTGGAATGATCGTCTCGAGGGCGATCAGCACGATGGCGAGCACCATCCAGTTCCAAGGCCCGAGAGTCCTGAGGAATTCGAGAACTTGCATTCCATCACCCTGCTGAGACACTGCCGGCTACCGTTGAGAGGAGCGAGCGACAGCTCCTCTCTCTCGTTCCGGATCAGACTTTAGGCACCGAGCCGCCACTGCTGTTGGCGCGAGAGGTGTTGGGCGGGTTGCGCCCGAACGCCTCGCTCGTGATTTCGGCCAATCCGCCCAACGTTCCGATCACGGCCGAGGCTTCGAGCGGCATCATGAGAATTTTCTGGTTGGG
>JANOKV010000490.1:0-3392 GCA_031419415.1 Hyphomicrobiales bacterium
CACCTCGACGAAGCTGTCGCAGAACCAGCTGTTATCGGATCTGGTGACGGCGCTGGGCGTCGGCACGGGCTCCAAATATCGCGACGAGGATTTGCGCTACGATCGCGTGATCATCATGACCGACGCCGACGTCGACGGCGCGCACATCGCGTCGCTGCTGATGACATTCTTTTATCAGGAGATGCCCGAGCTGATCGAGAACGGCCATCTCTATCTCGCCATGCCGCCGCTCTATCGCCTCTCCCTCAAGGGCGAGATCGTCTACGCGCGCGATGATCGCCACCGCGAAGAACTCCTCGCCACCACCTTCAAAGGCCGCAAACCGGATCTGACGCGATTCAAAGGTCTGGGCGAAATGGATTTCAAAGATTTGAAATCAACGACCATGGACCCGACGCGTCGCCTGATGCTGCAAGTGCAGATCGCGGAAGAAGATAAGGCTGCGACGGCCGATTCCGTGAACACGCTGATGGGGACGAAGCCGGAATTGCGGTTCAGGTTCATTCAAGAACGGGCGGCGTTTGTTACGGGGGTTGAGGTTTGAGGGGGAAGTTGTGGGAGATCACACACAAGCGGAAGTCGAAATCGATTTCTCTCGCAGCCGGAACTGGTCGCCTCGCTGTGAGCGACGGTGGCGAGGGTGGTTCAACCCCCTCTGTTGATAGAGGGCGCGCCCAGTGACATCTGCTCTATCGCGCTGCACCAGTTGGTTTAGTCACGACGCTAAAATCTTCTAACCGTTGCACTGCTCGCCGAAGACTGGCCGAATTGTTACGTGCGCGTTTGCACGACCAGCACTCTTCTATGAATTCAGCCAGACGGCCATTATAATTTGGGCCAACCTTTGCAGTCCCTCGCGGCTTGGGAACAAGATCGTCCCGAATGTTCGAACGATTTGAAGAGCGGGCGAGATTTACGAGAAATTGTTTGGGATCGGCTATTTTGTCTGCGTGCTCTGGAAGCCTTGCGAGTGGAACGCTAAGAAACTCTGCCATGGCCCCACGATCTGCCAACAACCACCCCTCTAGTTCGAACACGGCGACTCTAAATAAGAAATTGGCATGGCGCTCATCTCCGCCAAGCCATTCAGTGATAATATCAATCGGGCAATGTTCAGCGTTATCTTGATCCGTAAGCAAAAAAAATCCGCTTCCTTGAGCTGCCTTGTTGAGGCCGCGCGCAATACCTCGAAGATAGGCGTTACCTCGCGACCCAAGTATCGCGGTCACGGATAAGTCCCGTCGCACCTGCGTGAGCATCCGAAGTATAACACGCTCGCTGAGCACGTCTTCGACGGCGAGCGTAATACTAAGCATCGAATAATTCCAGTTGCGCGGCTTTCGTTGAGCGGGTCCGGGCGATGACGACTTCCCCCACTGGAAGGCCTGCTTCAAGGAGGGGTTTGACGGCCTCAACGGAGCTGGCAACCTTCGCCTGAGTGCCTTCCGAATCCGGCTCGAGCAAAATCACCTCGGTTCCATCTATGCCGGGATCGCTTAGCAGCGTCTCACTATGTGTGGTGATAAATACTTGGCGTTTCCGCCTTCGTTGCATTCGATGTATGAGCCCTGCTAAGTGCCGCGTTATTCCTGTGTTAAGGGATAATTCCGGTTCTTCGATCAGCAGTAAGGAATCTCCGTCCAAGAGGGACCACAGCAAACCGATTAAGCGGAGGGTGCCGTCCGAGAATTGATCTTCTCGTTGCCACCCAGCGTTGGGACGCCAGTGTGAATACAACCCCTTTAAATGTGGACGACCAGAACTCTTATCCCGCTCGAATCCCAATTCCTTGAGTTGTGGCACTGCCATCTGCAACGCTTTTTCGATGATCTTCAGCCGCGCAATGCGCGTTTTTTCCGGCATCTTGGCGACCCGCTCCAGGAGGCCTTGTCCGAAAGGATCATGCTCGACAAGCGAGGATTGAAAAATTTCGGGATACCGCAGCAACTGAGGAACAATATGCAAGTATGTAATACCTGCCAAATACCGCGCGATTTCTCGGAAGTCTTTATTAGCATTCAAATTCTCAAGGTAAGTCTCCTTGAGGCGTTCACTATCTGAATTGTCGTCACGGTCCGGGCGATCGAGGATCTTCTTGTCGTTTTTCCACACGCGCTCAAATGCCACAAACACTTGCCGATGACCGCGCTGCTCCTGTGCGATGCCCAATTCGTAGCGCCAAGTCGGTTGGTCGACAGCACCGTTAGCAAGCTCGATATCGATGACAATTGCAGGGTCTTTACGGGCACTGAGGCAACGAAGCTTCGACATGCCACCACGATCAACCATCGCTTTTTGCAGTCCACCACCTTCTGCTTTTGCTATATCGCGAAGGAAACGAAACACATCCAATAGATTTGATTTTCCCGATGCGTTCGGCCCAACGATGAATTCGCGATCCTGCAGCGGGATATCGACGTCGCGAAAGTTCCGCCAGTTTTTTAGTCGCAAGTGATTTATGTTCATGATGTTTGCCCGTGCCACCTCCCTCTAAGTACCAGTATTCGGGGGATCCGTCAGCATCGCCTTCAGTGACGAACACGATTTTATTGGCACTTCGGTCAAGCGCCAAACTCAGGAATTAGGCACTCGGTCAGCGTAGTTCGGAGCGTGTTCCACAGTGCCCGCCGAGGTCGGCTTGGAGGCTGCCAACGGTCAGAAATCGTCAGCAGTGCTACCAACTCGACGCAAAGGAGGTCTGACTGCCGCTCCCTCTGCTTGCCGCAAATCATCTTGTCCCACCCAAAAACACCCCCATCCCCGTAGACGTCACCGCCCCGAGGTCGCTCGAAAATCGTCCAGGCGCAGGGCGGCGTAACCGCCTAGAAGCCTCTTGTAACGTCGTGCGGCAAGGCCGCCCTGCCGTTCGGGGATCGGTGGTCAGACGTCGTCGAGCAAACCGCAGCAGTCGACGAACCGGTGGGCTTCAGCCCTGGCGTCCAGGGTCTTGCCGGCGCCGCTCTCCCGCCCACTCGAAGTGACGGGCACACGGCCAATCCTTGGAACCCTTGGCACGCGCTTCGATCGCGCCCACGATCCCCGAACCTCCCCCGCACGGCAGCGTCGAGTGACACGCCCTCGGCCCTGGACACGCAGGGGAGTGAGCGGAGTATCGCCGAGGAGTTCAACGCGGGGATAGGTTCGATGGAATTTTTTCGCCCACCGGTGCTCGTCGCGACCTCACCCCGCTCGAGCCGCCGCGCAAAACCCCTCCAGTGTCATCCTCGGGCTTGTCCCGAGGACCCATTGGGCAGCGGGGCGAAGCGCCGAGAAGGGGCGTTACGCTGGCAACCCGCACAGCGACGTTTCCATCGACCGAGCAAGCGGATGCATGGGTCCTCGGGACAAGCCCGAGGATGACAATTTTTACCGTTTCGAAGTCGACCGCGCGC
>JANOKV010000491.1:0-4221 GCA_031419415.1 Hyphomicrobiales bacterium
AATGCGCTCGGTGGCATGGCTGAGCGCTTCACAAAACGCCATGTTGGAAAAAATGCTCGGCACATAGATGCCGGAAAAGCCGCGTTTTTCGATCTCGCGGGCCGCATCCAGCGTGGCCTTGCGACGACCGGGCACGGCCACCAGGCTGATTGCGGGGAGTGGGCTCGCCATCGTCGCGCTCCTATGTTCGAGACGCTGGCGGCGCCGCCGCCAGCAACCGCTTCAAAAACCCATCGACCGCCGTCTTGTCGATCCAGCGTAGCACTGTCACGAGGTCGTGGTCGGGATCGATCCAGATCATGTTGTTGCCAGCGCCCAGGGCGAACACGCTCGTTGCCGGCGCGCTGCGATGGCGCGCAGTCCCGCAGTTGAGCCACCACAGCAAACCATAAGATCCATTCGTCGGCGACGGACTCGACATCTGGTCGACCCAGTCCGCTGGCAACACTTGGCGGTCCCCCCAGCGGCCGCGCCGCGCGACGAGCAGTCCCAACCGCGCATGGTCGCGCGCGCCGATGAACATGCCACCCCCCCAATGCGCGCCGCCCGACACCGATTGCACGCGGCGTCCGCCGATCTCCACCCACGAGGTCTCATAGCCATGCCATTCCCACTCCGGCGACGCGCCGATGGGGTCCATGACGCGCGCGCGCAGCACCTCGGGCAGTGGTCGGCCGAAGCGTTGCAGCAGGCAGAACGCGAGCAGGTTCACGCGCACGTCGTTGTATTCGTAATAGGCGCCGGGTGTTTGCAGGTCGCGCTTATCGCCCTTGCGCGCGTTGTCGCCGCCCAGGCTGCGAAAATGGTCGACCTGATCGGACTTGCCCCACAGCTCGCCCTGCCACTCGCTGGTCTGCGTCAACAGATGCCGCCAGGTGATCGGCGCGTTGTGGGCGCTCTCGAACCACGGCCCCGGCACAGTCTCCCCGACACGGCTGTCGATGCTGGGAATGAGACCATCGGCCACCGCCAATCCGGTCAGCACCGCCAGATAGCTCTTGGCGACGCTGAACGTCATATCGCACCGGTTCGTGTCGCCCCATTCGGCGACGATCTGGCCGCCTTTGAGGACAAGTCCGGCGGGACCGCCGCGCGGCCGCACAGGGCCCGACACGTCGCTCCAGGGGCCTTTTTCGTTCCACTCGACGATGCCGACGTAGCGGCCATCCGGATAATGGAACGAGCGCGGCCAGGGACTGTCGCTCGCCAGCGCAAAGTCGGCCGCTTCCGTCAGCTTTGCCGCGTCCAATCCCACATCGCAGGGCCGCGCCGCCCCCCACATCTCGGCATGGAGCGGCGGCACGTAGGCCGAAGGCTTCGATGCGGTCATTGGGGGCGGGCTCCAAGGATTATCGTGGGCAGCACGGCACACCGCAGTTCAGCGGTGCTCGCCTGTCTTGAAATCGTGGATGACGCCCGTGTCGGTGTAGGCGGCATCGGCCAACCGCAGAAACAGCGGCACGATGTCATCAGGCGTTTTCAGTTTGGCTGGATCTTCGCCGGGGAAGGCTTTGGCCCGCATGCCGGTACGGATCGGCCCCGGATTGACGATGTTGACCTTGACCGGCGTCTGCCCGAGTTCGTTGGCCCAGGTCTTGGCCAGTGCTTCGAGCCCGGCTTTGGACACCGCATAAGGCCCCCAATAGGCGTTCTTGCCCGATGCCGCCCCCGACGACACGAAGATCACCCGGCCGGCGTCCGACATGCGCAGCAGCGGATCGAGCGCGCGCACGAGATGCCAATTGGCCGTCAGGTTGACATCGATCACTTCGCGCCACGCCTCCGCTGTGATGTGGCCCAGCGGCGAGAGGGGTCCGAGCAGTCCGGCGTTGGCGACGAAGATGTCGAGCTTGCCCCAACGCTGCAGGATCGTGGGGCCGAGGGCATCGAGTTTGTCGGTGGCCTTCAAATCGAGCGCGACCAGCGTCGCCGCCCCCCCGGCCGCGCGAATCTCATCGTCGGCTTCTTCGAGGGCACCCACGGTCCGCGCCAGCAGAATCACGTGCGCGCCGGCCCTGGCGAAGCCCACGGCCACGGCGCGGCCAATGCCCCGCGAAGCCCCTGTCACGAGCGCCAATCGACCGGCCAACGGTTTGTCCTGGATCATGCGTCGCGCGTCTCCCAGATGCAGGCTCGTGAATTATCTGATACCTTGCCGGATCGGAGCGTTCGGATCAATCGCCACAGCGGCATGGTCTGCCACCGAGTTGCTACATTTGGCGCGTTTGTCGGCGACGATTCGACGAACCATCCGCCGGGCCATAAAAATCCGATCGTTCCGGACACGAGGAGCCGCCTCGAGGAGACTGGCCATGCGAAACGTCACCCGATCGCGCCCCACCCTGGGCCTTGCGGCCCTCGCCTGTGCGGCGGCCCTGGGGACCCTCACGACCGACGAGGCCCGCGCCCACCCCCACGTCTGGGTCAGTGTCGAATCGACCGTGCTCGTCGAGCAGGGCAGCGTCATCGGATTTCGCCATCGCTGGTCGTTCGACGAACTTTATTCGGCGATGGCCATCGAAGGTCTGGATACCAACAAAGATGGCGTCTATTCGCGCGAAGAGCTGGCTGAACTCGCCCAAGTCAACATCGACGGCTTGAAAGACTTCGGCTTCTTCACTGTCGTCAAGCTCGGCGACAAAGACCTCACCTTCACCGCGCCGAAAGACTACTGGCTCTCCCATGCCGCCACGCTCGTCGCCGCAGCTCCGGCACCTGCACCTGCACCGCCCGCAGCGGAAGCTGAACAGCCTGGGCTTTTTTCCCGCCTGCGCAACGCCGTCGTTGGCCCCGCCAAACCCGAACCCGCGACCCCGGCCGCGCCCGCCAAAGTCCTGACACTCGAATTCACGCTGCCGCTGCAACAACCCGTGCTCGTTGAAGCGCCCGACTTCTCGTTTTCCGTCTACGACCCGAGCTGGTTCATCGCCTTCGAACTCGCCGACGTCGCCGCGATCAAACTCGGCCCCGGCGCACCCGCCGAATGTCGATTGATCTCAGGCGACACCGCGACGACGGGGACTGACGCGCCACGCCGGATCGAGGACGCCTTCTCGGGCCAATTCGGAGGGTCCGCGACCGTGACATTGTCGGGAACGAAACTGATCAAGCTGTCCTGCGGTTCGAAATCATGAGGGGAACCCGCTCGTTTCTTCTCGCGCTCTTCCTGTTGGCGCTGGTCGCCGTCGGCGCCGTCCCGGGCGTGGCCCAACAGACCGGGGGCGGTTCACCGCCGTCGAGTGGCCCCGCAGCGTCCGCCCCCAAATCGTTCCTGCCATCGAGCGCGTCCAAGGGCGTCGCGCCGATCCCCCTCGCAGAACAAGGCATGGGCGCACGCCTCTACGCCTGGCTGACGGCGCTGCAAGGCGATTACAACCGCCGGCTCGCGCGCACCGTGCGGGAGCTCAAGACCGGCAGTCCATTCCTCGCCGCCCTGACGCTGGCGAGCTTGAGCTTCATGTACGGCGTCCTGCACGCTGTCGGGCCGGGCCACGGCAAGGCGGTGATCTCGTCTTATGTGCTCGCCAGCGACCGCACGGTGCGCCGAGGGATCGCGCTGTCGTTCCTCGCGGCGCTGTTCCAGGCCATCTCGGCGATCGTGCTCGTTGCGATTCTGGTCGGCGTGTTCAGCGCGACGGGCGCGGCCCGCCAGACCACCGAAGCGTGGCTCGAGACGGTGAGCTGGGGACTCGTGGTCGGCGTCGGCATCTGGCTGCTCTGGAAGCAACTGAGCAAACTGTGGGCCGAACGCACCGCCGCCGGCCCGGCTCCGGTCGATGCGTCCCACGCGCATGCCCATCATCATCACGATCACGCGCATGGCCACACGCCACACGGGTCGACCGCGCACGCGCACCACCACGCCCACAACGGCCACGATCACAGTGAGTGCTGCGGGCACGCCCACATGCCCGACCCGAAGGACCTCGAAGGTGCGTGGTCGTGGCGCAAAGCCGTACCCCTCGCGCTCGCCATCGGTATTCGTCCCTGCACCGGGGCCATCGCTATTCTGATCTTTTCGCTGAGCCAGGGGCTCCTCTGGGCCGGCGTGTTCGCCACGATCGCCATGGCGCTCGGCACCGCCATCACGGTGTCGGCGCTCGCCGTCGTCGCCGTCGGTACACGCGATCTGGCTGCGTGGCTGGGAGGCGGACAGAGCGGCTGGGGCCGGCATGTGCGCACGGCGGCCGGCATCGGCGGCGCGCTCGCCGTCATCACCTT
>JANOKV010000492.1:0-2330 GCA_031419415.1 Hyphomicrobiales bacterium
GTCGATGACGCTCGATCTGTCCAACACCGATAAGCTCGCGATGTTCGCGTCCGAGGCGCGTCGCTCAGGAATCGAGGTGAAGCCGCCGTGCGTCAATGCTTCGGAGGTGGAGTTCGGCGCGGAAGCGGCTGGAAAAGGCGCTATCCGCTATGCACTGGCCGGCTTGAAGAACATCGGTGCGGCGGCGGTGGGCACGCTGATCGCGGAGCGACGCCAGAACGGACCGTTCAAAGATTTGGCCGATTTTGCGCGTCGGATCGATCCCAAGGCCGTCAACAAGCGCGCCCTGGAAACTCTGGCGATGGCCGGCAGCTTCGATCGCATGGAGAAAAACCGCGCGCTGGTGCACGGCAACATCGACCAGATCGTCGACGTGGCCGGCCAGATCCAAGACGATGCCAAAGTCGGGCAAGGGGGCTTGTTCACGTCGCTCGATGATCACCGCTCCGGCAATACGATGCTCAAGCTGCGGCCGATCAAAGCCTGGACGGCGATGGAGCGCTTGCAGCACGAGTTCGCGGCCGTGGGGTTTTATCTGTCGGGCCATCCGCTGGACGAATATACGGCCGTGCTCGCCAAACTCGGCGTGCAGCGCTACGTCGAGTTCGAGCAGAAGGCCGGCTTCGGAACGACGGCTGGGCGGCTCGCGGCGATCGTCGTGTCGGCGCGCGAGCGTCGTTCGCAGAAGGGCAACAAATTCGCATTCGCCGCGTTCTCCGACGCTACGGGGCAGTTCGAGGCCGTGATATTTTCCGACACGCTGGTGCGCTGCCGCGATGTGTTGGAGCCGGGAACCGCAGTGCTGATCGGCGTCGAAGCCGAACGCGAGGGGGAAACGATCAAACTGCGCGTGCAATCGCTCGAACGGCTCGACGAGGCGGCGGCCAATGTGCAGCGCGGTCTCGAAGTGGTGCTCGATGCGCGCGCGCTGACGGCCCGCAAGGCTCGCATCGACGACATCAAGGCGTTGCTCAAGCCCGGCCCCGTCGGCGCGAAGGGCGGCACGGCCGTCCAGCTGACGGTCGAGGTGGCGGGCGCCCCCGGCGTGGCCGGCGCTCGATCCATCACGTACGCCTTGCCGGGTCGCTACGACATCAGCGCGCAGAGTCGCGGCGAGTTGGCGACTGTCGCCGGCGTGCTCGAGGTGATCGATATTTGACGCGCCTGAGATGAGCTGTGCCGCGTTACGAGGTTATGGGCAGGGCGATTCAACTCTGAATGTTGCAGGTGTCATCCCGCGATTTATTCGCGGGATCCAGCGTTCCGCATGCTCCGGCCCCAGCCGATAGATGGATCCCGGCAATACATGCCGGGATGACATCTATGAACGTGACCGTTGGCGCCTGACGTGAGCTGTGCGGCGGGCGCAAGGCCGACCATCCGACGATATTTCGCGCACGGCAGGGTTGCGCTACACTCGTTGGGGAACGTCAGGGGTTCTATTTCACTCTCCCCTCGCCCGCGCCATTCGCTGCGAGGGAGCCAGCCGAATATGCCGAATAAGGCTGCAGGGCTCCTGGCGTTTCCGTTGCTCAAAGGTGGCGTCACGGCGTCAGGCCAAAGGCCGGACACCTGCGGTGGGCGATGTGCGCGGTATTTGACGAGTTTATTTTCTTTCTATTTCCCGGCCGAGCATAGCGAGAGCCGGGACCGCGTCGGAGGCAATGGAGAGCCGATTGCACCGCTGCTGCGTAGTGCAGCCTCGGCCTGGAACGGTCATATTCCCCGATCGCCGGCCGCGATCCCGGATCGCCGCGCCCCGAGCGCGACGTCCGGGAAGCAGTGGAGAGGTGGCGCCAAGGCGCCCGGCCTAGTGTCGATCCTGAATGTTGAAACGGTCAGCATGGGATCTTCAGACCGACGTCGGTTGTTTCGTTCTACCCAGAGGGTTTGACACCGTCGCGGTATCTCAAGCCAACGTGAAGCACGGCAACTTGCCGCCGTTTTCGGTGGGCTTGAAGACGACTTTGACTTTCTGGCCGATCTTCACTTTTTCCGGGTCGCAATCGACGATGTTGGTCATCATCGACAGGCCTTCGTCGAGCGTCACGTAGGCGATGACGTAGGACGGTTTGGCCGCGCGCATGACGCTGTAGGTGTAGATCGTGCCCGTCCCCTTGGTCTCCTTCCAGTCGAGCTTGTCGGAGAAGCAGTGAGGGCAGATGCCGCGCGGATAATAGTGCAGCTTGCCGCACGCCGTGCACGACCGCATGACGAGCTTGCCGGCGTTGGCCGCTTCCCAATAGGCCTCGATGCCCGGTGTGGTGGGAACGGAGGCGTAGACTTTGTCGCTCATCGAGTTCACTCCCGTTCCATAATGACGGTCGAGC
>JANOKV010000493.1:0-3963 GCA_031419415.1 Hyphomicrobiales bacterium
GATGCGCGGAGATTTCCGTCGACGGATGAGAACGCCGAGATGTCCGATTATCGTGCCAGTGAAGACGAAAGTCCTGTGTTTTGGAAGGCCGCAGGGGGCGTCCGCTCCGGGTCTTGTGTCACGAGCGTAGCCGGTCCAAACGGCTGCGCGCAACTTTATGAGAGATGGAGGTAGGTCCTTCGGGTTCGGCGATCAGGTCGCTGATCCCAAGCCACCACAAGCTGCTGTGGTCAAAAGCCATGGTGGTGAGCGTTGCGGAAACGTCGGGACTGTGATCCTGGCAGGCACGGTTGAGAGAGGCGAGCGCAAGCGAACCGTCGCTGAAGTGTCGAAAGCGGATTAGGCGATGTCAAAACCGAGGGGTGACCCTTCCTTCGGGATCAGCTCGGAGGATGTCCTGATACCGACCGAGCGGCATCCGGCATGTAGACGGCGCGAAGCTCAACCAGGCTCTTGTAAGGAACGTGAGAACCTGGCCGGCGATGCCAAGGGAAAAGGCGCAAGCGGCTCCAACCGCAAGGCCGAAAGTACCGATGCGCCGGAGAGGGGCGGACTGCCTCGTAGTAGCGACGAAGCGGCTGTAATGGTCGTGGAGCGAAGGGGGTGGGTCATCGACGTTGGATCGGGCCAACCGGCAACGGGATGAGCCCGAAGTTCAACGGAAGGCGGCAGCCTTCGATCGGTGGCACGAGCCGGATGATGCGAGAGTATCAAGTCCGGATCTGCGAGAGGCTCGGGGTGAAATTCCCCGGGCCTACTCGGCATTCGCGTCGTCAACGGCTTGTCCGCAGCCAAGGAAGACCTGACGATAGCCCATTCTCACTTTGCACAAAAGACGCTTTTCGTAAAGAGTGTGGTATCCTGACCCTATATGCGACGTGGGTATTCGAAGGGTCGAATGGGGTCGCCCAAGCGGCGAAGTGTAAAGAGTAGGCCAAAATGGAGGGTGGGGGAGACCACCGATGCGCACGAGCGCGGCAAGAATTTTCTGAACGAAGCTGAAGTCGAGCGATTGCTGGAAACGGCGAAGCGTGGCCGCCATGGAATGCGCGACCACCTTCTGATGCTGATGATGTATCGACACGGGTTGCGGGTGAGCGAGGCTGTCGGGTTGCGGCGCGATCAGGTGAACCTCGCGCAGGCGCGTGTGTGGGTGCAGCGTCTCAAAAATTCCCTTTCGGTCGAGCAGCCGATCGCCGGTGATGAGTTGCGCGCGATCAAGCGCTACCTCGCCAGCCGCACTGACAAGTTGCCGTGGCTGTTCCTTTCCGAACGTGGCCAACCGATGACGCGGCAGGCGGTCAACTATCTGGTCGGCATCGCGGGGGAGAGCGCCGGCCTAAAAAACGTGCACCCACACATGCTGCGGCACTCGTGCGGCTACTACCTCGCGAATTCCGGCGTCGATCTGCGCACGATGCAGGATTACCTTGGGCATCGCGATCCCAAACACACCGTGCACTACACGCGCGTCGCCGGCCGACGATTCGAGGGATTGTGGAAGAACTAATCGATGGTGGCGGCCATCCGATTTCTGCATTCGGATTCGCGCCACGGGGGCGTCACCCGAATGGGCGGAAACCGCATCAGCGGGTTCCGTCGCGCAACGCGCGATAGCACCCGGTCGCCCGCGACAGGCGGCGCGGGCGAGGCGCCCAACTCCGACTGGAAGAAAAAACCAACAAAGAAAATACTGCCCCACCAGAGTCGGTAGGGCAGTCGAGGGCGCGTCATGCGGCATTGGTTCGACGATTGCTTGCATGCCAGTCACCGGCCGCGGCCGAAAGGGCAACGCATGTGTCCCACTCGAACGCCGTCATCCACTCGGCCATTAGGTCCTTTTCGGTTTCCGGCAACTGGTCGAACCAGGCCTGGACACGATCGCGATGGCGATCAAGGGCGGCGCGTCTCAACTCGTCGGTTTCGGCGAGAAGGGAAGAGAAGGCCAACTGTTCGGTCATGGCAGCCTCCTCAATACTCATCTGCCAGCATGATGGTGAGCACACGCGTGGTCGTTGCCGGATCGCTGGGGTCCTCGGCACCGAGATCGGGATCGACCTTGTCGAGGTAGTCGATCTTCCAGAACAGGGTCTCGCCGTCGAGCTGGAACGATCCGAAGTCATGTTCGAGATGAGGATCGTTATCGGCGGTGAAGGCCTCGAATGCGGCGGTTGCCGCCAGTGCGCGGTGCACGAACTCGGGCCCGTGCGCCGCCACGCCGTCGGTGATGTAGGCCTTGCCGTAACGAGTCGGGTCCTTACGGAACTGGTCGTTGAGCGCGGCGATCCTCGCGGCGTTACCCATGGCGCTGCTCCTGCATCTGCTGCAGGCGGGCATTGCGCTCGGTGAATTCGCGCGCGAGTTTGCGGGCGATGGCCGTCGTCGCGTGGTGCAGGCTCTTGTAGGGCCCGGCCCACTTGGCGTGACCGGTGGGGGAGACAAAGAACTTGCCGTGCTCGCTCTTGATGGTGAAGCCTTTGAGAGCGAACACACGGGTTTGGCTGAGGGTTATACTCACGATGCCGTCCTCCGTACCTCGATGCCAACGTCCGGGATGGGCGCTGGCCAAAGGCACGGAGGGGAAAGATCATGCCCCGCCCGACGAGCGGACGGGGCACTGAGCATGCTCGACGACATTGGTTACGCGGGAACTTTGCCCTTCTTGACTACGGCCTGCTTTTCGGCTTCCTCGACCTCGTGCTTTTCCGGATCGTAGGCGCGCACGACGAGCTTGCCGTTGCCCTGCAAGGGTAGGGCCTGGAGGATGACGTTGAATCCGTCGCCGTTCTCATGCGGAAACGCGACGCCGATATTCAACCAGTAATCGTCCTGCTTGGGTCGCTCGATGATCGAGTAGACGCGATACATCTTTGCCATTTCCATTTCTCCATGGAGGGTGTGACAGGTCACTGCGCACGCGAGAGCGAGGAATTTCCTCACGCTGGCGTTTCAATGACCGATCGCTCCGAGCAAAGACTGTCATCATGGTAGTCGGGAAGAGCGCCGCGTCAATCTTGTGCGGGTCGCGACTTGATGGGTTGCTGCCACATCCATTCTTTCTGGAGAGGCAGACCTTCGGCATTCTTTCCGGAGCCGGCATGCGTTCGCGCGTGCGCGCCCGCCGAGCGCGTCAAGCGGTCGCATTCGGTCGGGACTGTCGCTGCGCTTGACGCCAAGCGACGGCGGAGCGCGGTAGCGTCGAGGATCACGCCGAGGATCGTGCTGGCCGACGATCAACATCGACGTGTGCCGCCATGTTCAGCCATGCCCAAGTCGTCGCTGGTATTCGCTGGTATCTTCTGCGTGGAAAAATCAAGCGAATAAGGATACGATTCGCGCGTCGCCTGGGCTTCCCGGGCAGCATCGCGATGCTCCCCTAACATGGAGATGTTGCGATGACTGACTACCGGCTCGTCGACAAGAAGGGCTTGAAGAGGACCTATGGCATACCCTACTCGCACCAGCATATCGCGCGACTCGAAAAGGACGGGAAGTTTCCTCGCCGGATTCAACTCGGGCCGTGTCGCGTCGCGTGGCACTGCGCGGCGGTAGAAGCCTGGATCGCCTCGCGGAGCCTAACTGCCGATGGCAGCGACGCCTCCTGAAAAGGAGCGCCCCCGGAGTAGCTACCGGGGGCTTTTTCTTGGGCGCGAGCCGCAGCCCGTAGGGTTCACCAACTGCGAGATCGGCAGAAGGGGAACGCACGAGGAACGCTGACGCAGTGCCCTCAGCTGCGGAAGTCAACGTCGGCCGAGAACGAAAACGGTCAGGGCCCAGGCTGTGTGAGAACTCTGCAACGTTGCGTCAGGTGGCCGGGACCGAGCCGACGAGCCGGTTTTTCCGAGCGAACGCGACTATTCGGCACCAGATCGCGCCCTGTGACCGCCTGCAGGCGCCCTGGAGCCACCGTGCGCGCGCGGATTTCGAGCGAGGCTTGGCCATCACCGTCCGCATCGCCTCCAG
>JANOKV010000494.1:0-4347 GCA_031419415.1 Hyphomicrobiales bacterium
ACGCTCGGCACCAACGAAATCCTGATGCGCTCACGCGAGCGGGGACTAGCCCTTTCCGACATGCTGGGGCGGCGGGTCTCGACCAACGGCGACGCGATCTCCTTGGGATACAACACACGTCTACCTGTCGGCAGCGTCGGCGTTGGTCATCCACCGCGCAAGGGCGCGTCCCCTCCCGGTCCCGCCGTCGTTGGCCTCATCGACCTGCGCGGCGCGCCAGCCTTCGAGAACGGTCTGGTGATCGTCGACGCGACGGTGCAGAGCGCCTACGCCGGATTGCTACCGCTCGCCATGGCCGCCGCCGGGGTCACTGGAAAAGGGCCCGTACGGGGCCTACGCGAGTCCTTGACGGCCGTCGGTCGGGCAGCTGAAAGCGCGCTCACCGGCGCTTACACGGGAGCGGTCGACAACACACAAGTCTTCCTGGCGATCGGGCACGACAGCTCGGCTGGCGTGATCCAATTCGCCCATGATCGCGCGTCCGTGGTGTGGCCCCATGCAGCCGACGCGACCTCCTATCGAGCGATCGACGACGTTGTCGGAAAAGCTGTGGCGGCAACCGGCGGCACCTACGCCTCCAATCCATTCTCGAAGTCTTGGCTCGGTGGCAACGTCTTCTCCGTGCACCCGCTCGGCGGTGCAGTAACCGGCAATGATCGCTCGACGGGGGTGGTCGATCACAAAGGCCGCGTCTTCGATAGCGGATCGGCAAAGGGCGTAACGGACGTGCATCAGGGCCTCTACGTTATGGACGGTTCAGTCATCCCGAGATCGCTCGGGGTGCATCCGCTGTTGACCATTTCGGCGTTTGCCGAGCGCGCCATGGTGCATCTTGCCCGCGACATCGGCCGCACCCTCGATGTCGCGCCAAAGCCCGGCCTCACCGAGCGGAGTTTCCACAGTCCGGTCGCCCCTTCTGATCCAACACCTGTCGCAGGGGACCATTGATGCGCCGCTTTTCGCGGGATCTCGCCGGCCTGGGGCCGACATACGATGCCATCGTCATCGGTACGGGCTATGGCGGAGGCGTTGCCGCGTCCCGGCTCGCGCGCATGGGCTATCGGGTCGCCGTGCTCGAGCGGGGCCGCGAGTTCGTCGCTGGTGAATTTCCCGACAGTCTCGCCGAAGCGCAACACGAGTTGCAGGTCAGCGGCGCAGATGGGCACGTCGGCCGTCGCAAGGCGCTCTACGACCTGCATATCGGTCGCGACATGCATGTGCTCGTCGGCTGTGGTTTGGGCGGGGGCTCGCT
Organism: Hyphomicrobiales bacterium; assembly: GCA_031419415.1. GTDB lineage: Bacteria > Pseudomonadota > Alphaproteobacteria > Rhizobiales > Hyphomicrobiaceae. The sequence goes on from JANOKV010000494.1 coordinate 1,253, forward strand.
CATCAACGCCAATGTCGCACTGCCTCCCGACGCCCGCATTTGGGAAGATCCGGTTTGGCCGGCGGAAATCCTGAATGACGGCATTCTGGAAGCAGGCTTCGATCGCGCCGAGGCGATGTTGCGCCCTCTCCCATTTCCCCGTGAGCGCCGGCTCGCCAAGTTCGACCGGCTGGAAGAGGCCGCCGCGGCTTTGGGCTCCAAAGCGACGCGGGTGCCGATCAATGTCGTCGTTCGAAGCGGCACGAACGCGGCCAACGTGTTCCAACCTGCCTGCACGGCCTGCGGGGACTGCTGCGCCGGCTGCAACGTCGGCGCCAAGTCGACCGTCGACATCACCTACATCGCCGATGCGGTCAATCACGGCGCCGAGGTGTTCACGGACGTGCGCGTCGACGCGCTACGCAAGGAGAAAGCCGGCATCTGGCGCGTCCTTTTCCGCGAGGTCGATGATCATCCCAATCGTGACGTGTTTCGCGCGCCCGAACGATCGGTCACCGCCGGCATCGTCGTGCTGGCCGCCGGAAGCCTCGGCTCGACGGAGATCTTGCTGCGATCGCGTGACGAGCAGGGGTTGGCCCTCTCCGGGCGCTTGGGGCAGAGCTTTACCGGCAATGGCGACGTGTTGGCATTCGGCTACAATCTCGACCGACCCGTCAACGGCGTCGGTGTCGGTGATCCACCGCGCGTCGATATCGCGCCGCCTGGTCCCTGCATCGTCGGAGCGATCGACTTGCGCGGCACGAGCGCGCTCGAGGATGGCCTCATCATCGAGGAGGGCGTGATCCCCCGAGGGCTGCATTCCGTGTTGCCGGCCCTTTTCAGCCACGGCGCCAAGTTGTTCGCCGACCGTGCTCACCACGACCCGTTACAGGTGGCGAGCAATCTCGTGCGCGGCGCCGAAAGCGCGATCCTGGGCGCTTATCATGGCGCCATTCACAACACCCAGACGTTTCTCGTGATGGCCCACGACAGCGCGGGCGGCCAAATGCGCCTGACCTCGCACGGCGTCGAAGTCACCTGGCCGAGAGTTGCGCGCGAGGCGATCTTCCAGAGAATTTCGAGCGTGCTTGCCACAGCAGTGGCAGGTCAGGGCGGGGTCTACGTCAAGAACCCTTTGCAGACGACATTTTTGGGTGAAAACCTCGTTTCGGTCCACCCCCTCGGGGGCGCCGGCATAGGGCACGACCGCGCGAGCGGCGTGATCGACCACAAATGCCGCGTGTTCGACGGGGCCGGCGCTGAACCCGACGCCGTGCACGACGGGCTTTACGTCACGTGCGGCGCAGCCCTTCCCCGCTCTGTCGGCGTGAACCCCCTGCTCACGATCTCGGCCTTGGCCGAGCGCACCATGGTCCATCTTGCGCAGGACCGTGGCCGCACACTGTCGACAGCCCCGAAAACAGACGCCAAGCCCTGGTCGGCCGCCCCGCCGGAGGGTGTGGTTCGCGATACCGTGACGGGTGTGGTGGCTGACATCGCTGCAGCGGCGGGCCGCATCGTCGGCCAACTCGACAGTGCACCCGACGCTGCTGCGACCGTGCCGACCGGTGTCACGTTCACGGAGCGCATGGCCGGCTCGATTGCCCCCGTGACCCGATCCCCCGGCCCCAGTCTCGACGGCTATCGTGACTCGCGCGACGCCGGCGGCGGTTCGGCCACCTCGCTCGATATGATCGTCACGATCAAAGTCTCCGATATCGACGCCTTCGTCGACGACCCCGATCACACCGGTGCCCTCGTCGGCACGATCACCGCGCCGTCATTGTCTGCCGAACCGCTCGACATTTCCGACGGCGTTTTCAATTTGATGCGGCTCGACCCCGATCGCGTCGAGACCCGGCGGTTCGATTACAAAGCGGTGCTCACCTCGCGTGAAGGCCGCAAGTTTCGATTCGCGGGCTTCAAAGTCGTGCACGACGGCCGGCGCGAGATCGACCTGTGGACCGATACCTCCACCCTCTACGTCGACGTCGTGCAGCTCACGGGTCCGCCGCTGGCTGCCGGCCAGGGCCCAGCTTATTTCGCTGGCATGCTCACGATCGACCCCACGGATTTCGTCAAGCAGATGACGACGCTAACGGGCACGGGCGGAGCAAGTCGGCTCGCCCGTATCGCCGCAGTCGGCCGCTTCGGCGCAATGTTTGCCGGCGCGCTGTTCGATGTCTATGGCAACATTTCCGGCGTTCGCGATACCCGCTGGGACCCTACGATCGCTCGCCAGAAACGCGACCTGCGCGTGCCCGCCCCCGACGTGCATTATTTCTACACGAAAGACGACAAACGACTGCGTCTGCTGCGCTATCCCGGAGGGGCGAGAGGCCCGGTGCTGTTCACGCATGGGCTGGGGGTGTCGAGCCGCATCTTCTCCATCGATACGATCGACACGAACGTGCTCGAGTTCTTGGTGGCGGCCGGCTACGACTGCTGGCTGCTCGATTTTCGCGCCTCGGTCGATTTGCCCTATGCGCGCGAGCCCGCCAGCGCCGATGCGTGCGCCGAATTCGACTATCAGCCCGCCATCGATCTCGTTCGCAGCGTCACGCAACGGCCGACTGTGCAGGTGATCGCGCACTGCTATGGTGCGACGACCTTCACGATGGCCCTGCTGCGCGGCCTCGAAGGTGTGCGCTCAGCCGTCATCTCTCAAGTCTCGACTGACGTCATCGTGCCAGCCTACCCACAATTGTTGCTCGCCCACCTGCGCACGCCTTCGCTGATGCAAGCGCTGGGTATCGATCATGTCGATGCGCGGGCCCGACGACAGGCCGGCATCGGGGAACGTCTCGTCGACGCTTTCATTCGCGTTGCCGTGCCGTTCCAGACGGCCGAGCGAACCAGCAATGCCACCTCGAACCGCATCACGGCCCTTTACGGCCAGCTCTACCGTCGCGAGCAACTCAACGACGCAACCTTCCGATACGGACTGCCGGAGATGTTCGGGGAGGCCAATATCGCAGCCTTCCAACACCTCGCCGTCATCTCACGCCGCAAGACGATCGTCGATGCCGAAGGTCGGGACACCTATCTGGCGAACCTCCACCGCATGGCGATCCCGATTTGTTTCATCCATGGCGCGGAAAACGCCTGCTTCCACC
>JANOKV010000495.1:0-2956 GCA_031419415.1 Hyphomicrobiales bacterium
GACGATCAAGCAGATCTCGATCCACTCGAAGGGGAACCCGAGCAGGAAGATGAGGACCATGATGAAGGCCAGCATCTCCCACTTGGTATCGATGCCGAAGTAGGCCAGCGAGGACACCATCAAGTCATCGCCGCCGAGCACGCGGAACACATATGAGAACCCGGTCGCGCCAAGGAAAATCAGGAAGACCAAGCCATTGGCTTTGCACGTCGAGTAGATCGACTCGTTGAGCATCTTGATCGTGCAGCGATTGTTGAGCGCCGCGATGATCAACGAGCCCAGCACGCCGACGGCGCCGCTCTCCGTGGGGGTCGCCCAACCCATGAAGATGGAGCCGAGCACGATCACCATCAACGCTGTCATCGGGAACAGACCGCGCCACATGGCGTACCAGAACTCACCACGCGTCTGCGGTCCGAATTCTTTCGGCAGTTTCGGCGCCATGCCGGGTTTGAGGATCGAAACGGCGATAATGTAGGCCAGATAGAGCCCAGAGAGCAGGAAGCCCGGCATGACCGCGCCGAGAAACAGATTGCCCGCCGAGGTCGCCAGCATTTCAGCCATGACCACGAGCATGATTGCTGGTGGAATCAAAATGCCCAGCGTTCCCGCAGAGGCAATCGTGCCGATTGCCAACTCCTTGTTGTAGCCCGCCGCCAACATCTGCGGCAGCGCGATCACCGACAGCGTGATGACGGCGGCGCCGACGACGCCGATCGGGGCGGCGAGGATCGTGCCCATGATCATGACGGCGACGGCCAGCGCGCCCGGACACCATTTGAAGATGATTTCCGTCGCGTGCAGCATGTCTTTGGCGGAACCGGATCGTTCCAGGATCGCGCCCATGAAGATGAACATCGGGATCGAAGCGAGCACGGGGTCGGCGGCGACGCCGGCCCACATGCGCAGCACGATGTCCGAAATGCCGATCATCTTGAACACGCCAAGATAGGTGCCGATCAGCGCGAAGGCCAATGACAGGCCGCCCATGATGTAGGCGACGGGGTAGCCGATGAAGATGAAGAAGAACATGCTCACGAACATGATGAGCGCGAGATTGTCAGCGATGGTATCGAGCACGATGATTTCCCCGTTCCGGACTTAAACGTCCGCCTCTACATGCCCGATCTGCAAGTTGACTTCTTCGTTTGGCAGATTGCCGAACAGGAAGACGATGACCCGCAGCAGTACGCTGACGATGCCCAAAACGATCATCCATAAGCCTGCAGCGTAGACGCCCTTGATGATCCAGCGATGCGTGAGGCCGATCGTACTGTCGGATTGTTCGCCCAAACGATAGGACAGCGCCACGAAGTCCAAGCTGTACCACGACACCAGCGTGATGTAGGGCAGCGCCAGCAGCAGACAGCCGAACAGCTCGATCCAGGCGCGGCCGCGATAGGACATACCTTCGGTGAAGGAATCGACCCGGGGGTGTGCGTTGATCGTGTAGCAGTAACCCATCCAGAGCGAGAATATCGCGGCGTGAAGATGCCACTCCAATTCTTGCAGCAGGGTGGACGGCAGCGGGACACCGAGCTTGCGCAAGATGACGTCGAAACAGGTGACGGCGGCCATGACGACCAATAGCCAGCCGCCGGCGAGGGCGATGACTTCGAGGACGCGTCGGATAGCCTCGGATATACCCAGCAGCGCTCTCATTGCGGCACTGCCCTTCTGCTCGATAGCCCCGGGCGATGCTTCGCCGCCGACCGACTTCCAGTCATGGATTTTCCCCCACCCGTTTACCGGGAGTGTCCCGAGCCTAGCACCCCTGCAACTATCATCTTCCCGGCAGTACAACAGCCAGCCCGGCCATTCGGCTGGGCTGGCTGTGTCAGGTCGTCGAACGGTTTACTTGAGATAGGTCGGCTTCATCACCTGCGAAGAGCCCCAAACCGAGAACTGCTTGCGATAGTTCTGGTAATGGTCGGCAACCTTCTTGAAAAGCGGATCTTTCGCCGATTCTTCGGTGAGGACTTCGTTCCAAGCTTTTTCCATAGCGCCCAGGTCTTCGTCGCTCCAGCGCTTCACTTTGACGCCATGCTTCGTCTGATATTCTTCCATGGCCGCAAACTGCGCGTGATCGCTCTCGACGTAAGAGAAGAGCACCGACTCGCCCACCGCAACCTCGATGATCGCCTTATGCGCGTCCGACAGCGCTTCGAACGCTTTCTTGTTCATCAGCAATTCGCTGACCGAGAACTGCTGATGCCAGCCGGGGAAGTAATTGAACTTTGCGATTTGGTGGAAGCCCAACCGCGTGTCCAACGTCGGCAGTGAGAACTCGGTGGCGTCGATGACGCCGCGCTCGAGCGCCTGGTAGATATCCGCGGCTGCCAGGAGCTGCGTCTGCACGCCGAGCTTCTGCATGACCTGAGCGCCGAGACCGAAGAAGCGCATTTTCATGCCCTTCAGCTCAGCCACCGACTTGATTTCAGTGCGAAACCAACCCGACGTTTCGGGAGCAACGGCAAACGCATCGAATGCCATCAAGCCGTGTTTGTCGTAGATTTCATCGCGGAACTTGTTGCCACCGCCGAACTGTTTCCAGCCCAGGAACTCGCCAATCTGCGGGCCGAAAGGCACCGTCGTGAAGAACGCGAGGGCGGGGTATTTGCCGGTATGATAGCCCGGGGTCGTCCAGCAGGACTCGATCGAGCCCTTGGAGACCGCGTCGAAGCACTCGAGGGGCGGGATCAGTGCGCCGGGCTCGTAGAACTTGATTTCGAGCGTGCCGCCCGACATCCGTTCGATATTTTTGGAGAAGCGAACGCCGGTTGCGCCGATGTGGGGCAACTGGGCGCCGAACGCACTCTGCATTTTCCAGCGAACTTTGGTCTGCGCATCGGCAGGCGAACCTGCCAGAGCCAGGGCACCCAAAGTGCCGACAGCAGCGCCCAATAACACCTTCATCTTCATGTGCCGATTCTCCCTGTTGCGGCCTCAACCCATG
>JANOKV010000496.1:0-4693 GCA_031419415.1 Hyphomicrobiales bacterium
CGCCCGCAGCCCTGTATTCTGCCGTCCCCGCATGACGGCGAGGCCGCGCGTCACGAAAGCCCGGTTGAGTGTTTTCAAGGGGACCACGTCGGCCACCGTCGCCAAAGCGACGAGGTCGAGCAGGCTCATCAGGTCGGGGGCGGCCTGTCCATTGCCGTAGACGCCGCGCCGGCGCAACTCGCGCGCCGTGGCGACCAGCGTCATGAACGTGACCCCCGCCGCGCACAAATGCCCCAGTCCCGACAGGTCGTCCTGCCGGTTCGGATTGACCACCGCGTGCACGTCGGGCAAGCGCACGTCGGCTTGATGGTGGTCGAGGACGACGACATCGGCGCCCAGACCCCGCGCGATGCCCAGCGCCTCGAAACTCGTCACGCCGCAATCGACGGTGACGATCAGTCGAGCGCCCTCGCGGATCAGTGTTTCGATGGCGGCTGGATTGGGCCCATAGCCCTCGAAAATGCGATCCGGAATGTAGATGCGAACTGCGAGCCCGTGCGCTGCGAAAAACCGCGCCATCAACGCCGACGAGCAGGCCCCATCGACGTCATAGTCACCGAAGATTGCCACTGCTTCACGCGCCATGACCGCGTCAGCGAGGCGCGCGGCGGCCTTGTCCATATCGACCAGCGTCGAAGGGTCGGGCATCAGCGCCTTGATCGTCGGCTCGAGTGTGACTTCGACGGCATCCAGCGCAATGTCGCGCGCCGCCAAGATGCGTCCCAGAAGTTCAGGAAGGTCGTAGCGTTGGCTTATCGCGGTGGCCACATTGCGCGCCGGTCCGTCCAGGCGTTCGCGCCAGACATAGCCGCGCGCCGAGCGGACCACCCCGAGATAGGCGCCGCCACCGTCGACCGCGTCGCTGTGACTGCGACGTGCGAGCGCCATTCCGCATCCCCCTATCGGCCAGCGTCGTCGATGCCGAGCTTAGACCACAGCCGCCTTGCACACCCAACCGCAATCGGCGGCCATCCCCAAGGCAGCGATGCGCCATCGCGCGAATCAGTGAACGCCGACTATGCCGAGACGGTGTGGTCGTATTGCGTCAGTCCACCTTCGGCGCGCCGGCTCGTCCCGGCAGCATGCGGTCCAGCAGCCGGTCTTTCAGACCGTACTGGTGGCCCAGCACGATGGCGAGGTGGGCGCCGAGTGGCAGGAGAAGCAGCAGCGCACTCGCGACGTGAACCAAGCGAGCCACCGACGCGACGACCGGCGATGTTCCGATTGGATTGGGCACGGTGAAAAGGCCGAACAACCGAACCCCATAGCCACCCGCCATGACGTAGAGCAGGCCACTCAGCGGCATGACCACCATCGCCGCGTAGAGAAGCTGCTCGGCTCGGTGAATGATCTTCTGCTCGAGGGGGGACAGCGTTGGCGCCCAAGGGGGAAGCGTGCCGGCCCGTCGATTGATCAGCCGGCCGACAGCCAACGCGAGCGCCAGAAGGCCCAGCGTCTTGTGCCAATCGTAATAGGTCGCTTGCCCAATCCCGAGTGTGGCCGCATCTGTCGTCGTTCGAATCATGATCGTCCCCGACGCGTACTGCATGGCGAACAACACGGCGATCGCCCAATGCAGAGCCTTGGTCAATCCGCCGTAGCCGTGGGTCGAGTTGAGCAATCCCATCATCTGATCCCGTCATTGTCCCTGCCCACAAGGTAAACGCGTTCGCGGGTATCGACCACGGCGGCGTTGCGGCTATCCCCTGATGGACTGCATTCTGGCAGTTTGTTCAACAATCGCGAGATTACGCCCACAACCCCCTTGCGCGGATCGATGCACGGGTTCACGTTGCGGGGGTCGCGCCTCTTTCCCAGGCGCGGGCGCGGCTTCGCATCCGCACGCCTTCAGTGTCCGCGAACGTCTCCTGCGCCCGGGTGCAAAGGAGTAAGCACATGGGGAAGTCCGAAGCGTCAGCCCGCTCCGCGCGCTGCATCGCCCTGGTCGGTCCATACCTCTCCGGAAAGACCACTCTACTCGAAGCCATCCTGGCTCACACGGGCGCCATCACGCGACAAGGTTCGATCCTCGACAAGAATACCGTGGGTGACGCCTCGAGTGAGGCGCGCGATCACGGCATGAGCGTCGAAGCCAACATCGCCGACGTCGATTTCCTCGGCGATCGCTTCACCTTCATCGACTGTCCCGGCTCGATCGAATTCCAGAGCGAAGCTCTCAACGTGCTGGCCGCCTGCGATGCGGCCGTCGTCGTCACCGAACCCGACCCCAAGCGCGTGCCCGCCTTACAGCTCATCCTCAAGAGTCTGGTCGATCGCGGCATCCCGCACTTCCTGTTCCTCAACAAGATCGACAGCTTCGACACGCGCGTGCGCGACATCATCCCGATGCTGCAACCGGCGAGCGTCAAGCCCCTGGTGCTGCGCCAGATTCCGATTTGGGACAACGGTATCGCCACGGGGTTCATCGATTTGGCGTCCGAGCGCGCCTTCGTTTACCGCGAGCATGCGCCGTCCGAGATCGTGCCCATGCCGGAGACGATCAAGGAACGTGAGCAAGAAGCCCGTTTCCAGATGCTCGAAAAGCTCGCCGATTACGATGACGAGCTGATGGAGCAGTTGCTGTCCGACATGCAGCCGCCGCGCGATAAAATCTTCGATGATCTTGCCAAAGATTTGCGCGAAGGGTTGATCTGCCCTGTGCTGCTCGGATCGGCGCAGAACGGCAACGGCATCGTGCGGCTGCTGAAAGCCTTGCGTCACGAAGCCCCGTTCGTCGGTCAAGTGGCCGGACGTCTCAAGCTCGAAAACGCCAAGAGCGCAGCACTCGTCCTCAAAACGCTTTATTCCGCGCACGGCGGCAAGCTGACGGTGGCGCGCGTCCTGACCGGTGAATTCGGTGAAGGCACGATCGTCACGGGTGACGGCACGGACGAGCGCATTGCCGGCGTGTTTTCAATGATGGGCCAAGACGCGAAAAAGCGTGGTTCCGCCAAAGCCGGCGAAACGGTCGCGTTCGGTCGGCTCGAGACGGTCGAGACCGGCGAGGTGCTGACGGCAGAAAAAGGCGGCATCAGGCAGATCGGTCGAGCGGCGTTGCCCGATGCCGTCTACGGCGTCGCCATCGAACTGAAAGACCGCAAGGACGAGGTGAAACTCACCACAGCCTTGGCCCGGCTGATGGAAGAAGACCCGACGCTGCGCCTCGACCACTCCAAGGACACGCATCAGATGGTTCTGTGGGGGCAGGGTGAAATGCACTTGCGCGTCACTCTCGAACGCCTCCAGCGCAAATACGGCATCGAAGCCATCACCAAGCGCCGCCATGTCCCCTACAAAGAGACCATCAAAAACGCGATCGAGATCCGCGGTCGGCACCGCAAGCAATCCGGCGGGCATGGGCAGTTCGGCGATGTGGTGATTGCGATCAAGCCCCAGGCCCGTGGCGAAGGCTTCAAGTTCGACGATAAGATTCATGGCGGCGTGGTGCCCCGCCAGTTCATCCCGTCGGTCGAGATCGGCGTCAGCGATTATTTGCACCGGGGCCCGCTCGGTTTTCCGGTGGTCGATGTTTCGGTGACGCTGCTCGACGGCTCCTACCATGCGGTCGACAGCTCGGACATGGCGTTCCGTCAGGCCGGCCGCCTTGCCATGTCGGAGGGCATGCCCAAGTGCACCCCGGTACTGCTCGAGCCGATCATGCACGTCTCGATCGCCGTGCCTTCGGAGGCGACCTCTAAGGTCAATGCCATGATCTCGCAACGGCGCGGCCAAATCCTGGGCTTCGACGCCCGTGAAGGCTGGGCCGGCTGGGATATGGTGGAAGCCAAGATCCCGGAGACGGAAATCCAGGACCTGATCGTCGAGTTGCGGTCGGCCACAGCCGGGGTGGGCACCTACACCGCCAAATTCGACCATTTGGCCGAATTGACGGGCCGGCTGGCCGATCAAGTCCTGGCGACGCAAAAAGAAGCGGCAGAGTAATCCCCGCGCGCTGGTTTGGGTGTATTGTGTCAGAATAACCCCAGAGGTGGGCGAAAGGTGCCTCTGGGGAAACCATCCGGAAGGGTTTTTCCCAGTTATATCCGGCTCTTGACCACAACTGTGGTGCCGACTCCCGCGCGACGGGCCAGATCGACGACGTGGCTATTGGTCATGCGAAAACAGCCCGACGAATTCGCCTGACCAATCGTCTGAACGTTGTTGGTGCCGTGGATGCGATAGAGGGAATTGCCCAGGTACAGCGCCTTGGCCCCCAGCGGGTTTTGAATGCCGCCGGTCATCTTCACCGGCAAGCCGGCCTGGCGCTCCCTCATTTCGGCGGGCGGGTGCCAATCGGGCCACTCGGCGACCCGGCTGATCTTCTCCGTGCCCGTCCAGCGGAACCCATCGCGCCCCACCGAGATCGGATAAACCAGGGCCGTCGTGGCCGATTGCATCAGATAGAGCCGCCGGGCACTCGTATCGATGACGATCGTGCCCGCGCCATAGCCCGTTTTGATCGATGTCGACTGTGGCGAAGCCGGAGAGATCGACGGCCGGTCGCCGCCGGACAGCACATCGGGAACCCGGCCCGGTCCTGACCAGGGACTGGAAAATGCGGTTGGCGAGGGACGCGGGGGCGTATCGGGGTACATTCCGGGCTGATGCCACGGCACCCAACTTTGTGCAGCTGCGACCTCGGTCAACGCCACAATGAACAATCCGACAAGACCCACCCGACGCATGTTCAACC
>JANOKV010000497.1:0-13208 GCA_031419415.1 Hyphomicrobiales bacterium
AGCTCGTCGAGATACGCACATAGCCGGTCCTCGCTCTCGCGAAGCTGTTGTCTGCCCATTGCTGCCTCCCGCCAAAGGAATCAGTCAAATCGCTGATTCCCGGTGGGTGCGGCCCATGACAAACTGACTCAGTACGATTAGTCGTGCAGTAGCATGCGGAACCCAAGGAACAGGCCCGTAAGAACCATGCATTCCGCGCCTGAGTGTGTGTCGATGGAGTGGTCGCAAGGCATGCGCCTGGCAGCGGCATGCGTTGCCTTATCGGCCAACGCTCTCTTCCTGTCGTGCGTCGCGCCTCTGGCCTATGCGGAGGCGGGAGCCGGCAAGGCGCGCCAAGTCCCCCAGAGCGAAAAAGCCACGACCGAACAGACCAAAGCCGCGACGCCGCTGTCCGAGCAGACCAAGGCCAGACCTCTGGCTGCGGATTACTGCGACGCGGTCCGCGATGCGGCAAGGGAGGCCCGCTACGCAGTTCAGGTGGCGCATCTAGAGTCCCTTATGGAACGGATCGACGAGCGACTGGCGCGGTTGGACGCCAAGAGCACTGAGCTCAAAGACTGGCTCGCCAAACGGCAGTCCTTCATCGACCAGGCTACCGAGCACCTGGTGGGCATCTTCGCCGCTATGCGTGCCGAAGCGGCGTCTGGCCTGCTCGCGCGGCTGGATGTCGGCACCGCAGCGGCCATTCTCAGCAAACTAGAGGCGCGGGCGGCCAGCTCTATTTTGAGTGGCATGCCACCCGACAAAGCCAGCCGGCTGACGACGATCCTCGCCAGTGTCGTGCGCAAATCAGACACAGGCACCAAACCATGAGCGCACAAGACAGGGCCGTCACGGGACTCGTTGGGGATCGACACTCGAGCTCGAGACGCGCCGGAGCCCGCGCTGCCTTGCTCTTGGGCCTAGCTGCTCTCCATACCGCGTGCGCAGCCAAGCCGCTCGAGATTGGTCGCGAACCCGATCTCAGTGCGGTCGGCTCCGGATTGCAACCCGAGCCCAATAAGGAAAGTCTCATCGCGCAAACCGCGAGCACCGCCAGTCCTGTGAAGCTCGAAACGTCCAGCAGCTCTTTGTGGAAAGATCGCGCCGCCGATTTCTTCAAGGACCCACGCGCGCGTCGCCCGGGCGATATCATGACGGTCACGATCTCGGTAAAGGACAAAGCGTCGTTCGATAACAGTTCGAAGCGGTCCCGCGATGCCTCGCACGGGTTCGGTCTGGATATGAGCCATAAGTTGGACCTGCGCGGGGCGACTTCTGTTGGAAGCGCCAAGGCCGACTCGTCCCTCAAATCCAATACGGCGCAGGACGGCAAGGGCGCGATTGCCCGGTCGGAAAGCATCGAGCTGCGAGTGGCTGCGGTGGTGACCGGCGTTCTCCCGAACGGCAATGTGCTGATCCAAGGCACCCAGGAATTGCGGGTCAACTACGAGCTGCGCGTGCTGACCGTCACCGGCATCGTGAACATAGCCGACATAAAAGCCGACAACACGATTTCCTACGAGCGTATCGCCGAGGCGCGCATGTCCTACGGCGGGCGAGGCCGCATCATGGAGGTGCAGCAACCCGCGTGGGGACACCAAATCATCGATCTCGTGTTCCCATTCTGACCGCGCGGAATACCTCAATGGCGATACCACCACGCACCACGACCGATGAGACGGGCCGCAAAGGCCTCGTCATCGCCCTCACTCTCATGATCTGTCTGGGCTTGGGCGCCGGGGCGACCTTCGCTCGGCTGGTCGGAGCCAATCCCGAAGCGGCGGGCGCCCGAACCGATCAAACTGCGAACGGGTCCGCCGTCCCGACGCCCAAGCGTTCCAGCGGCAGACATGCAACCGGCAGCGAGCAGGCAGGCGAGCACGGCGCACGCGACCTATCCATCGAGCACATCGTGCCGTTGGAGCCGATCATCACCAACATCGCTGGCGCCAGCAAGACCTGGCTGAGGTTCGAAGGATTGGTCGTTCTGGCCGAGCGCCCCAAAGACGATCGATCCGCGCTGACGGCGCAAATTTCCCAGGACTTGATGGGACTGTTGCGCAGCACGACCTTGCGCCAACTGGAGACGGCCGCTGGCCTCGAGTTTCTGCGGGAAGATATGGCTGAACTCGCACGGCTCCGCAGCAAGGGCCGGGCGCGCGACATCATCATAAAAACGCTGGTGATCGAGTGACAACAACCGACCCAAGCAGCGACGGCCGGCGGTTCGTTTGGGCCGAGGTCCGCGCCATGCCAATTGCGCTCCTGCTCGGCGTGATCTGGTGGTGTCAATTCGCGATGGCAGGAAGCGTTGGCGCGCAAACGATCAATCTCAAAGAGTTGCTGCCCGACGGCCAAGGAACGGCCAGCGGACGTATCATTCAAATGTTTGCCCTCGTCACGGTTCTCTCCATTGCGCCGGGCATTCTGGTGACGGTGACGTGCTTCACCCGATTCGTCATTGCGCTGTCGTTTCTGCGCTCCGGACTGGGTCTGCCATCGACGCCGTCCAACATCGTGCTCGTGAGCCTCGCGCTCTTCATGACTTTCTTCGTCATGGCCTCGACTTTCGATCGCATGTGGGTCGAAGGCCTGCAACCGCTGATGGAAAATCGCATCGACGAACGCGAAGCCTATCAGCGCATGACGAAACCGCTGCGCGAATTCATGCAAGCCAACGTGCGCGAACACGACGTTCGATTGTTCGAAGAATTGAACAAACGCCGGGGTGGACCTCAGACCGAACGGAACATGGACGACCTGCGTACGCTGGTGCCAGCGTTCATGATATCGGAGCTGAGGCGCGGGTTCGAGATCGGCTTCCTCATCCTCCTGCCATTCCTGGTCATCGACCTCATCGTCGCCACTTTGATCATGTCCATGGGCATGATGATGCTGCCGCCGACGAGCATATCTCTGCCCTTCAAGGTTTTGTTTTTCGTCCTCATCGACGGCTGGAATGTTCTCGTCGGCGGGCTCATTCGATCATTCGGATGATAAGGCAGCGTGTCACCTGGTTGCGCCGCGCGGCGAACAGAGCTATCCGCTCGACGCGCTTAAGACTGCTTTATACGTTCTGGGTTACACATGGCGCTCACGGCGAAATTGGGCCAAGCCCCATAGGCATCATGCCGCTTCGTCGTACCGGCTGATCCGGTATGTCCCTCTGCATCATCACTCACACATCGGGGCATGCACATGAACAGCATCAACACGAACTTTGCCGCTTTGACGGCGCTCGAGTCGCTCAACCAAGTCAACAAGGGCATGTTGGAGACGCAGAAGCGCATCTCCACGGGCTTGCGCGTGGCGACCGCCGAAGACAACGCCGCCTATTGGTCGATGGCCACCACGATGCGATCCGACAACAAGTCCTTGTCGACCGTATCGGACGCTCTCGGATTGGGCGCTGCGACCATCGACGTCGCCTATACGGCGATGAACAGCTCGATCGATGTCGTGTCCGAACTGAAGAGCAAGCTGGTGGCGGCGCGCGAACCCGGCGTCGATCGCACCAAGGTGCAGAGCGAAATCGACGAATTGCAGAACCAGCTTCGGGCGATATCGACCGCGGCGTCATTTGCGGGCGAGAACTGGCTTTCGGTCGACACGGGCGGCGCGTCCTACAGCGCCACAGAAACGATCGTATCGTCGTTCAACCGGTCGGCGGGTGTGAATGGCGAGCAGGTGTCGGTGGGCTTGCTCTCCGTCGATGTCGCGGGATCGTTTCTCTTCAATGCCAATACCAACGGTATAGGCGGCGTAGCCGACAGTGGTGCGGCGACGGCGAATGCGCTCGGCATTCTAGGATCAGCCCGATTGACCGTTGCCGCTTCCGATACCGCCGCCGTGAAACGGGGATCGATTGACGCGGCCGGCACGATCGTCATCGCCAACTTCGATACGAACAACGCCACGGTGGCGCCAGCTGAAATCGATGTGACGACCGCCACGGACGCGCAGATCGATGACTATATCCAAGCCGTCGACACGGCCATGTCCGAAATGACCACGGCCGCCTCGGGCCTGGGCGCTTCCAAAAAGCGGATCGACATCCAGAAGGATTTCGTGAGCAACTTGATGGGCGCTATCGATCGCGGTATTTCCACGCTGGTGGATGCAGACATGAATGCGGAATCGACGCGGTTACAGGCGCTGCAAGTGCAACAGCAGCTCGGCATCCAGTCTCTCTCGATCGCGAACTCGTCCAGCCAGAACATCCTATCGCTGTTCCGCTGACGACGAAATGGCGGCCCGCCGTTCGCCCGACAGCGAGCGGCGGTGTCCGTTGCGTCCCAAAGGCTGGATGGCGCTTGCACGCCTCCAGTTTCGCATAAGCGAATTGCCGCTCTGATCGTGTCGAGCCCGCGCCAGTGGCGCCGGGGCATTCGGCACAGGTGGGGCGACACGATGAACCAGAGTGTTCTTGTTTTCATTCTCGCGAGCACGGCGAGCTATTATCCCGTGTACTGGTGTCTGAAGCGCCTTGTCAGTCGACGTCGGGCGGACTCGCGTGTCCCATCGACCGATCACGCCCGGGAAGCCAAGACGCAATTTCTCGAATGTCTGCGGCGGGAAGCGATCGGCCGGATCGACGCCACGCTGAGCGATGTTCTGGCCGAAACGATGCGCACGACCAAAGCAACCGGCGCAGGCCCTCGCCGTTTCGATCACTCCACCCTTTCGCGATTGCAGGATACGCGGCGCATGCTGAACGCACTCTTTTCGGTGGAGGCGACAGCCGCATTCGACACGGTTTTGATGGTCGTCGAGAGAGCGACGCCGGCTCGGGCAAAAGACGCCTACGATGAAATCGTCGGGTTCACGTCGCGGCTTGCGCGCGGTCTCGAAGCTTAAACGGCGAGACACAGGGCAATTGCCGTAGCCCGGCGACGCCGGTATCGTCCCGGCTAGTAGGCGCGCCGACGGGAACGCAGCACCCCCTGTCGGAGGTCGCCTCGAGAAAGGATGCGGGCCTCCATGGGTCTGGCTTCGATCGCCATTGCCGGCATTGGCCGAACGACGCCCGTGCGTCGATCCCCGAAAAGTCTGCGCGCGCTGTGCATCGAGGCGGTGCAGGCCGCGATCACCGACGCTGGCCTCGAAGCGTCTGATATCGACGGTGTGGTCACGGACGGCACGATCATGCCCGCAACCGTGCCGCGGGACTTCATTGCAGCGCATTTCCGCATCGATCGCCGGTTCGATGCCGGCACCTCGTTCGGCGGCGCAGGCAGTGCGTGCGGGCCGCAATTGGCGCAACTGGCCATCGGCAGTGGATTGGCCAAAGCTGTCGTCTATTACTTCGGCGTCGATTGGGGCACGCGCGCGTCGGGTCCCTATGGCTTCCACGACCTCTATCCGGCGAAAATGGCGTTCGAGAAGCCCTATGGCTTCAATGCCCAGCCGACCTATTTCGGCATGTGGACGAAGCGCTATAGGCACGAATACGGGCTCGAAGGGCGCGACCTCGCGCACATCGCGGTCACCCAGCGCCGCAACGCGCTGCTGCATCCCGACTCGCAAATGAAGAGCCCGATGACCCAGGACGACTACTTCGCCGCGCGCGTCATCGCCGACCCCTTGCGCGTGCCCGATTGCTGCCTGATTACCGACGGTGCGTGCGCGTTCGTCATGACGAGCCTCGAGCGCGCGCGGGATCTCCCGCATCCCCCCGTCACGGTGTTGGGCACGGGCTTCGGGAGCGAATCGGCCGGCGGCGACGACGTGTTCACGCAGCCGCACGCCCTGTTGCGCATCGCCGGCGCAAAGACCGCCTGCGCCCAGGCGCTGCACCAGGCCGGAATTGCCATCACCGATGTCGATTTCGCCCAGATTTACGACTGCTTTTCGATTTCGTGCCTCATCCAACTCGAAGAGTTGGGGTTCTGTCCGCGTGGCGAAGCGGCGGCGTTCATTCGCGAACGCGGCATCGGCATCGAGGGTGGACTGCCCGTCAACACCCACGGCGGCTTGCTCTCCCACAGTTATTTGCTCGGCGTCGAGCATGTGTTGGAAGCCGTCCGTCAGTTGCGCCGCGCCGCCGGTCCAGCCCAAGTGGCAAACGCCAACGTGGGGCTCGTCGGACTCTGGTCGACACCCGATTATGGCGTCATCATTCTCGGTCGAGATGGCGCATGACCGCCACGCATCTGCCCGAGTACGCCGAATTTTTCGAGCACCTGCGCGCGGGACACATGTGTTTTCCTCGCTGTGGCGATTGCCATCGCTTCC
The DNA here is from genome assembly GCA_031419415.1 of Hyphomicrobiales bacterium. Taxonomy (GTDB): domain Bacteria; phylum Pseudomonadota; class Alphaproteobacteria; order Rhizobiales; family Hyphomicrobiaceae. Next base: position 6,217 of record JANOKV010000497.1, read on the forward strand.
ACTGGTATCCCAAATCCGCCTGCCCCCATTGTCGGAGCGCGGCGCTCGCATGGCACCCCGTCGCCGGTCCAGGCGAGGTGTTCAGCTTCACGGTGGTGCATCATGCATTCGACGCCCAATGGAAGGGCCATCTCCCCTACATCGTGGCGCTGGTCACCTTCGCAGGGGCTCCCGGTGTGCGGCTCATCACCAATATCGTCGGCGTCGCGCCCGAGGCTTTGAGCATCGGCGCAGCGGTGCAACCGGTGTTTCCACCGGCCAACGCGGACGAACCACGTGTGCTGTTCCGGCTCGCTGACGCGTCGGCTACCGAGGCCCGTTAGAAAGCTGTTCCCCAAACTGGAAGTGGATCACGATTTTCCAGGATCGACGCCGGCCGCATACGTGGACGGCTTGCCTTCGAAACCGGACTTGGCGCGTTTGGCCAGCCAATAGGCGAGCGGGGGCGGCACCAGTTTGAAATCGGGATCGGCGCCGAGCTTTTGGGCCGCATCCATCGGCCAATGGGGATTGTACATGATCTCGCGGGCGAGGGCGACGAGGTCGGCGCGCCCCCCCTGCAGTATCGCCTCGGCTTGCTCGGCGTGCACGATGTGGCCAACGGCCATCGTCATAACGCCCGCTTCCTTGCGGATGCGTTCGGCGTAGGGCACCTGATACCCGTATTTTTTCGATCGCTCGCCGTCCATGGGCGAGTAGGCGAGCGTGCCGCCCGACGAACAGTCGATCACGTCGACGCCGGCCACTTTCAGCAAGGCGGCGAGCCGCACGCTCTGGTCCAGGTCCCACCCTGCATCGTCCTCGCACGACAACCGCATGAAGAGCGGCTTTTCGGCTGGCCAATGGGCGCGCACGCTCTCCGCAACGTCGACGGCAAAGCGCATCCGGTTCAGTTCCGAGCCGCCGTATTCGTCCGTGCGGGTATTCGAAGCAGGCGAGAGGAACTGATGGATCATGTAGCCGTGCGCGGCATGGATCTCGAGAATCTCGAAGCCAGCCCTGTCTGCACGAGCCGCCGCCTCGCCCCACTTGCCGGCCAGATCGCGCACCTCGTTGTGCGACAGCGCGCGCGGCGTCGGTGACTTCGGCGTGTGGGGAATAGCCGACGGCGCGACCAGCTCCCAGCCGTCCCACTCGTAAAGCTCGGGCTCGGTCCCGGTGAGCGGCTTGCCACCCTCCCAGGGGCGGCTGAGGCGCGCCTTGCGTCCCGAGTGGCCGAGTTGGATGCCCGAGACGGCTCCGTGCTTCTTGATGAAGGCCGCGCACCGCGCCAATTCCGGAATGAACTTATCGTCCCACAGCGCGGTGTCGCCCACGGTGCCGCAACCGTTGCGCGCCACTTTGGTCGACTCCATCATGACGAAGCCCGCACCGCCCGCCGCATACTTGCCCGCATTCATCAGGTGCCAATCGGTGGCAAAGCCCTCGACGGCCGAATACTGGTGCATCGGCGCCACGACGATGCGGTTCTTCATCGTGACGCCCTTGATCGTGAGCGGCGTGAACAGCAGTGGCTGCGGCATTGCGTTGGGTCTCCCGTGCGCGCTCCGTCCCTGAGCGGGGCCACCCCGATCCTATACGGATCGGACGATCTGGCTACTGCCGGGACGCGTCGCCCAGATGCCACAGGTCCAGCAGGAGATGGCGTAAATACTCGAGCACAACTTGTGCCAGCTCGGGCGGGTCGCGTATTCAGGTCGCGCGTTCGCTGCACCGACGGCGGGACGCCGCGCCAAATGGGGATGCCCGTGAAGTCTTCGATCTCGACACTCTCGATGATGACCGCTGGCTTTCTCGCCATGGCGGGGCCGGTGCAGGCGCAGTCGAACTGGGACGGCAATCGCCCGATCTATGACAGCGAGATCAGGCAGAAGGCCGACCAGTCGGAAACCGAGCGCGCCGAGCGGCGCAAGTCGTATGGCCCCGTGGTTTATCCCAAGCTCATGCAGGGCGGGGAGAAGCCGGATATCACACCGGCCACGCCACCGATCGTCTATTTCGACCGGAGCGAGGAGCCCGGTTCGATCATCGTCGATACGCAAAACCGCAAGCTCTATTATGTTCTGGCCGACAAGAAGGCCTACGAGTATCCCATCTCGGTCGGCCGCGACGGCTTCACCTGGTCGGGCACCGAGCGCATCAGCCGCATCGCCGCTTGGCCGTCGTGGACGCCGCCACCTGAGATGCACAAGCGTGTGCCGGGCCTGCCGATCACGGTGACGGGCGGGCTCAAGAACCCCCAAGGCGCCCGCGCGCTCTATCTGGGCAGCACCATCTACCGCATCCACGGCACCAACAACGACCGCACCGTCGGCCGGGCCAACTCGTCGGGCTGCTTTCGCTTGACGAACGAGCATGTCGTGCACCTTGCCGGCGTCGCAAAGGTCGGCACGAAGGTGAAGGTTCTACAGGCCTACAACGGTGGCGTCAGCCAGAGCACGCCGCTGACGTCGCTGTTCGATTTCGGCGCCAGCGCCGCCCCGCCAAAGCCGGCCGCCAAAGCAAAGCCGTCAAAGCCCGTGGCCAAACGCACCGCTGCCGCAACCCCTCCAGCCGCGAAGAAAGTGGCGGAATCGGAGTAAAGGGCCGGACCGCCGCAGGACGGAATGGTTCGTCGGGTTGGCGTGAGATCAAAAATCAGGAACCCAGACTGATTCCCAGGGCGAATTAGTTCCTCCGGTCCCGAGACCGCACGACCCGTAGGGCGCAATAGGCCGGACACTTGATCCGGCCGTATTGCGCCGTCGCGAACTCCACTTTGCCGATGGAACCTGTTGTCCGGCGCAATACGGCAAGGGCCTATTGCGCCCTACGGAAGAGCCGTGACGTCCGCGAAATCGATGACTTGAATTTTGCTGAACTACCCGCCCCCCAACCTCGCTTGAGCCCGTTGCCGCCTTGTGCAAAGGTCGCGCCCGAAATTCGACAACTCTCGACGAGCGGAAAAACACCCTCCATGGCACACGATATGATCATCGACGCAGGCAAGCTGACCAAAGCCATCGAGGCGATCGTCGCCAAGGGCGGCTCGAACGCTCGTGAAGCCACACTCGTCGCCAGCAACCTCGTCGAAGCCAATCTGAAGGGGCACGACTCGCACGGCGTCGGCATGATTCCGCGCTATGTCGATTCGCTGCTCGAAGGCGGATTGGCGATCAATCAATCGCCGAAGATCGTCCTCGACACCGGCCCCCTGCTGCGCATGGACGGCCAGAAGGGCTACGGCCAAGCGATCGGGCATGATGCGACCAACATCGCCATCGAACACGCCCAGCAGCACGGCATCTGTGCGGCCGGCCTCTACAATGCCCACCACATCGGGCGCATTGGCGCCTGGGCCGAGCAGTGCGTGGCGGCGGGACTGGTGTCGATTCACTTCGTCAACGTCGTCTCGCGCCCGATCGTGGCCCCGTGGGGTGGCGGCGACGGTCGCTTCGGCACCAACCCGATCTGCATTGCGGTGCCCCGCAAAGGCGCAGACCCGATCGTGCTCGATTTCGCGACCAGCCGCATTGCCCAAGGCAAGACGCGCGTCGCCCACAACCAGGGCAAAAAACTGGAACCCGGCACGATCATCGATGATCAGGGCCGCCCCACGACGGACCCGCGCTACACGGTGATCCCGCCTCATGGCGCCATTCTGCCCTTCGGCGAGCACAAGGGCTCGGGCCTCGCGCTCATGGCGGAATTGCTCGGCGGCGCGCTGACCGGCGGCGGAACGGGCCGCGTGCCCTACGAAGGCAAGAAGCGCGTCATCAACGGCATGCTGTCGATCCTCATCGATCCCGTTCGGCTGGGCACGTCCGAGCATTTCCAGGCTGAGATCGACGGCTTCCTCGATTGGATGCTGCAATCACAACCCGCACAGGGCGTCGACAAAGTGCGCATTGCCGGCGAACCCGAGCGCGAATGGAAGGCCAAGCGCCTGAAGGACGGCATCCCGGTCGATCCCACGACGTGGGCCGAAATTCTCGCGTCGGCCGAAAAACTCGGGCTGCCGGGCCGCGAGATCGCCAAGATCGCGGGTGTCTGACCCCGGAAATGGTCCCATCCTCTGGCGGCCTCGAAGACTTGGCCGGAGGCCAGCGCCTCCCGAAGGTCACCTCCCGAGCACGACGACCGCCTCGAGGTGGGGCGTGTAGAGGAATTGATCGATGGGCACGACCCGTTCGATGGCGTAGCCCCCGTCGACGAGGAGCGCCACGTCCCGGGCAAGCGTCGCTGGGTTGCACGACACGGCAACCACCCGGCGCACCGCCGATCGCGCAAGCGCCTCCGCCTGTGCCTTGGCGCCCGCACGGGGCGGGTCGAACACCACCGCATCGAAGCGTGCGAGTTCTTTGGGCGATAGCGGGTCCCGGAACAGGTCGCGCACCGTCGTCGTAATCGGCTTCAATCCCGCTGTACCCCGCGCAGCGCTGATCAAGGCTTCGATCAATCCCCGATCGCTGTCGAAGGCATGTACTTGGACGCGCGCAGCGAGGGCGAACGAAAATGTGCCCAGGCCGGCGAACAGGTCCGCCACATGCTTGGATTTCTTCGACAGCGACCCGACAATGAGGGTAGCGATTGCCGCCTCCGCCTCGGCGACCGCCTGAAGGAACGCAGCCGGTGGCGGCACGACATCGACGCCGGCCAACGGGATCGTCGGCGTGGTGCGCTGTACGGCCGTCTCACCATTGACGGTCAAACGGACGACCGGTCCTGACGCCGCAATGCGCGCCAGATCGGTGACCATCAGACGATCCGCCGGCCCGCGTCCTGCCGAGACAGTCACGTCCAGGCCTTGGCTTGCGACAAGAACCGAAAGACGCGCTTCACCGTCCGGACGCGGGGCGGCGCGGGCGGCGATCAGCCGAAGTTCCTCGAGCGCCGCCACAATCATTGGTGACAGCACCGCGCAGTGCGTAACCGGCACGATGTCGTGGCTTCGGGTCGTGTGAAATCCGAACACGAAGCCCGACGGCGTATGGCGTCCGCTCAGGGTTGCACGCCGCCGCGATCGGGCCGACACGGACACCATCGGCTCGACAGCCACCGTCAGGCCTTGCCGCTCGAATGCCGAGCCGAGGAGATTGGCCTTCCAGTCGCGATAGAGCGTCTCGTTCATGTGCTGCAGCGTGCATCCGCCGCACACCGGGAAATGCGGACACAGGGCCTCGCGCCGCCGCTGCGGACTAGGATCGCCGACAACCTGCCAGGCTCCATCCACGCCCATGACAGCGCGTTCACCGGGTAGGGCGCGCGGCACGTAGACGGCGCCGTCGGGGCCTTCGCTCACGCCATCCCCCTCGCCGCCCAGGCGCATGATTTCGATCTCGTCCGCGTCGAGCCGAGGCTCAGGCATCGCGTACCGCTCCAATCAAAAATTCCACATTGCCACTGCCGCCCTCGATGGGCGATGGCGCTCTGCCGAGCCGCCGCCATCCCGGTTGCGCATCGATCCACGCTTCGACCTTGGCCACGGCGCCGGCCCGAACACCCGCGTCTCGTACCACGCCATCCTTGCCGACGTGGCGCGCCTCGGTTTCGAACTGCGGTTTGACCAGCGCCACCAATCCCGCGCCGGCCGCCGCCAGAGCGAGCCCCGCCGGTAGAACCTTCAACAGAGAAATGAAGCTGACGTCGGCAACGATGATCCCAATGGGTTCGACGATCTGCGCGCGCGACAAGGTCCGCGCGTCGGTCTGTTCGAGCGAAACGACGCGCGGATCGCCGCGCAGTACCTCGGCGAGTTGATCGCGACCGTTGTCGACCGCATAGACCTTGCTGGCTCCTCGCGCCAGCAAGGCTTCCGTGAAGCCACCCTGCGCCGCGCCGATATCGAGCCCGATCTGCCCGGAAACGTCGATGGCGAACCGATCGAGGCCAGCGGCCAGTTTGAGCGCGCCCCGCGAGACATAGTCACCCGCGCCCGGCGCCAACTCGATCGACGTCTCCGGTCCGACCAGCATCGCTGGTTTTCCCGCGACCTCCCCATCGACCGAAACTTCACCCCGCAACACGAGATCCCGCGCCCTGGCCCGCGACACCACGAGACCGCGCTCCACCAGCACGATATCGAGCCGCCGTCGGGGGACTGGTTCTTTGTGCGAGATGTTGCAACTCCACACGCAAGTTCGGCGCAATCCGGGTGGCGATGGCCACCGCCGCCAACGCGTTCTTAGCCCCGACAGCGGCTATCGCACAATCGACCTGGCGCCCTTTACGCGGCCGCCACCATGAAAAACACCCCGACCGACTTGATCGGGGCGTTCCTTTCGATCCGACGATCACCTCTCGGCAATCATTGTCGGTTGCGCATACGATGCCTGTGCGCGTCGATGGGAATGAGCCGTGGCTGCTTGGTGTCCGTCAAGAACAACCCCACGATTTGTGCCGACAGGATCGCCGCCATCAGGAGCCCGGCATACCCCAATAGAATGTGGGACGCCGGCATCACGTAGTTGAATTCGCGCAGCGCGCCGAGCGCCAACGGCACGTACCAAGACGTCGCCGAGATCGCGCCCGCGCTGAGCATCCACATCTTCTGACGGCCTGAGATACCATCGAACAGACGGCGGCCTACGTTCGCATCGATCATCGGCAGCACGTATCGGTGAATCACGACGCCATTCAACGTCAGCACCGCGACGATCGCGATTTTCGCATACACCTTCGGGTTACTCAGGCTGTCGGGGCTATAGAGAAAATAGTAGGCCAGAAACGACAGGCCCGACGCCCATAAGATGACGAGTGCAGCCGCCACGAGGCGAGATGAGAAGTGGACGAATTCGGCGTGCTCCTTGGTGATTCTACCCCGGATCATGAATCTCAGCATGAGCATGTCCATCAAGGTTGCTCCGCCGACGCCGATCGCCAAGCCGATGAGATGAACGATGACGAGTCCAGTTTTAATTTCCATTGATACGCTCCACATGTTGAAGGCGAGCATTCGCCCAGTCGCCTCGGCAACCTCCTTGGATGAGTGAGACGCGATAACGGCAAAGCCG
>JANOKV010000498.1:0-4270 GCA_031419415.1 Hyphomicrobiales bacterium
CCGCCTCGCCGTTGATGATGTCGGAGCCTGCGTCGCCTTGGAGGACGTCATCGCCGTCGCCGCCGAAGACGATATCCTCGCCCGCTCCGGCGTAGACGATATCATCGCCTCCCAGCGCATAGATGACGTCGTTGCCCGCTCGGCCGATAATGAAATCGTTCCCAGACGTGCCGCGTGTCACGACGGCGCTATAACTACCGCTCACGGCGACTTCGGGCGCGTTGGACGTGCTGACGTCGATGAGATTGTAATCGCTGCTTCCTGAGCCGTTGCCGGTTTCGGTGTCGGGACCTGGTGTGGGGGTGTTATCAGGGATGGCGTCGAGAACGGCGGTTTGGGAGACGCTTGCCGTGCCGTCGGTCACGACATAGGTGAAGGTCACGTCGACGTAGCTGCCGTCCTCGGGTGTAAACGTCCACGTGCCGTCGCTGTTGGCGACAACCGTGCCCGAGGATGCCGACAGTTCGGCAATCGTCAGGGCGTCGCCGTCGGGGTCCTGGACATTCTGCAAGAGGTCCGAGAGCCCGATAACGACGGCGAGGTTCGATGGCAAATAGCTCATCACGACGTTGCCGCTGAGCACGGGCGCACGATTGTCTTCGCGCCGGTCCGTCGTCTTGTCGGGATCGTTTTTGTCCGGTGGGGTCTTGTCACCGCCGCCACCGCCACCGCCGCCGCTCAAAGCGCTGGCTGCGGCGGCGCTGCCTCCGCCGAATGCGGCGAGGGGTGAGGGAATATTATCGTTGCTGGGGCGGGGCAAGCCGGGCATCGGGCCGCTCTGCAGGGATGATTTTGCTGGCGAAGGCGGGTCGAGCTGGAAGGACTCGCCGGGGGAACTGCTCTGCGCCAAGGGGCGGGTCGTCGGCTGCCCACCGCGTGACTCCGCAGGCCGCTGACTTTCGGTGTCGAGCGCCACGGGTGTCGTGGCCAGAGCCTCACTCGGGCTTGCGTCGGACGCGCGCGACGCCCCGCCACTCGCGCTGGCTTCCTCAGGCGGGGACTGGGGTGCGTCGGCGGGTTTGCCCCACAACAGGTTCTTGATCAGGATCAAGGCCACGAACAGTTGGGCCGATCCAGCCGCAATCGCCCCGAGCCCCGCCTTGCTTTCGGGAGACTCGAATTTTCGCGCCGGACGGTTGGCTTCTGCGGCCGATACCGTGATCAGCTCTTTCTTTGGGCCCATTTGGAGTCTCCCTCATCGGCCGGCGTTACGGCTGCAGGCCGCTGTACCGACTTCAATTGATTGGCCAAGACTTCGTCTTTTGGCCCGAATACCGCGAGTTTGCCGTTCTGCATCACGCCGACCATGTCAACAGCCGCCAGTGCGCTCGGCCGATGCGCGATGACGATCACGATGCTGCCGCGATCACGCAGCGTGCGGATGGCCTGCGTGAGGGCCGCTTCACCCTCGGCGTCGAGATTGGAATTGGGTTCGTCGAGGACGACGAGGAAGGGCCAGCCGTAGACTGCCCGAGCCAGCGCGATCCGTTGGCGCTGGCCGGCCGACATGTCGGCGCCGTTGACGCCCAGCCGGGTCTCATAGCCGTCGGCCATGCGCAGGATCATCTCATGGACGCCTGCGGCATTAGCGGCCGCGATGATCGAGTCGCTGTCGGCCTGCGGATCGAAGCGGCTGATATTTTGAGCGACGGTCCCGTCGAGGAGCGACACGTCCTGGGGCAGATAGCCCATATGGGCGCCCAGATCGTCGGGATCCCAATGACTGATCTCGGCTTCATCCAGACGAATGTTGCCCCGCACCACCGGCCAGACGCCCGTGACAGCGCGCGCGAACGAGGATTTGCCGCTGCCACTCGCGCCGATGAGGCCCAACCCCTGCCCAGACGCCAGCATGAAGCTCATGTCGCTGACGACGACCGTGCCCGAACCGGGCGCGGCGACGGTGATCTTTTCCACTTTGAGCGTAGATTGCGGTTTAGGCAGCTTGACCAGCGCCTTGGTGTCGTCGATGGCGGACAACGTGTCGCCCAGGCGCTTGAAGCTGCGCCGGGCCGCAACGAAGCCCTTCCACTGGCCAATGACCTGATCGATCGGGGCCAGCGCACGGGCAGCGGCAACCGAGGCGGCGATGATGCCGCCGGCCGTCATCTCACCCTTGATCGTCAGATAGGCGCCCACACCGAGCACGGCCGATTGCAGGATCATGCGGAGCACCTTCGCCACCCCGCTATAGGTGCCGCCGATGTCGCTGGTCTTCATTTGCAGCGACAGATGCTCTTTGTTGACGTCGTCGAACCGTTTGACCGACCGCCCGGTGATGCCCATCGACCGCAGCACTTCGACGTTGCGAATGTGGGTGTCGGAGAGCATGGCGCGCGTAATGGCTGCTTTTTGCAGCTCGGTGGACATCGCGCGTGTTTTGAGCTCGGTCGCCAGCGTCAGCGCGCCCAGAAGCAGGGCGCCGCCCAGAACCATCACGGCCAGCCAGGGATGGAGCAGGTAAACGAAAATCAGATAGAGCGGCATCCAGGGAAGATCGAGGAGGGCGACAGGTCCCTGTCCCGAAACGAACTGGCGCAGGACATCGACGTCCCGGCCTCTTTCGGTGGATTCAGCGCGGCTGTAGCCGAAGCGCGGCATGTCGATCATGACGCGGTGTGCGAGAGGCGCCAAATTATGATCCACCCGGGCGCCGACGCGCACCAGGATTTGGGACCGGATGATGTCCAGCACGCCCTGGAACATATAGAGCCCAATGGCCAGAATAGAGAGGCCGACCAAGGTCTCGATCGATTGACTGCCGAGCGCCCGATCGTAAATCTGGAGCATGTAGAAGGAGCCTGTCAGGGCGAGGAGGTTGATCACCCCAGACAGGACGAAGAGGAATATAAATGTAGCCCGACACCATCCGATGGCGCGTTTCAAGTCAGTTTTAACTGTGGGATTCTTACGCACGCTCGCATCCCCCAAGGGTCTTTAAAGTCACTCACAAGGCCAGTAATTCTCGAAGCACGATCCGTGCCAGGAGTAAATTCAGTCCTGTTTGTATTTCGAAATCAGTGCGGTAGTCAGCAGTCGCCACCTCCGCCATCAGAACCACTGATCGTGGCGCCCGTCATTGCGAGTTCGCCACCATCCGAGGTGAGCGGATTGCTTTCGATGTAGGTTTGATTGCCGTCCGCATGAATGATGAGCTGGCCGGCGCCGGTGAATGTCGGGCCGATCACCAGGGTGAGCGTCGATCCCGCATCGGGGGCTCCCCAGTCGAGATCGAGCCTGTCGCCGGCATGAAAATCTGAAAACTCGTCGCCTCCGGCTGTGTCCAAGCGGAACACGAAGGTGTCGCTTGCAGCGTCGTCCCAAAGCGAGGCGAACGACGGCTCACCCCAGACAGGATCGGTGAGAATGCCGCTGATCGAGGCGCTGCTGGTCGTGTCCAACAGCATGGACGCGCTCGCTAATTCAGTGGGCAAGGTCGACGCGGAGCCTGCGGCGACAGCCACCGGCGTGGCGCGAGCCACACCACCATCACCGGCCCCGGAGGGGGATTGGGTGACGAACGGACCACTCTTTATCGTACGCAACATTACCAAAAACCTTTCGAACACCTGGGGATGCTCGTGCTCATTTGGACCCCATCTTTCTACTTTGTTAAGAGTTTGGCAAGCGCCGTGTAGGTGCAAGAAGGAGAGAAAGGCAGAGATAGTAAACCTTGGCCGCCTCGAGGTCCCCTGACTCCCCCGCTACGAAAATATCGAGCCAGGGAACCTCGAATTCTGTGGCCGGCGAGCACCACTGTGGCGCCCGCCGGGACCGATCAGGATGTAAAGAAGTCGAAGCTCGAGGTCGTGACGGTGGCGTTGGCTGTCACGTTGGCGATGAGCGTCAGTTCGTTTGCTTCGATCTCCCCACCATTGGCTTGGACCCACTGCCAGACCGAGAAGCCGTTGCCATCCGTGTCGTTGATGACGAGGAAGGCGTCCTCGTCATTGGTCGCGGTGATGGCGAACTCGGCGTTGAAGGCTGCGGCGACGAGGCCGGCGTTGTCGAGGTCTGCGTTGGCTACCCCTTCGCCGCCGACGCCGGTCAACATCAGGGCTTCGATGCCATTGACGGTCTGACTGATCGTGACGTCGGCAACGCCTGTCGCGCCGTTACCCGTGGCGAACAGGAAGTCGTCGTTGCCGAGGGCGTCATCGAAGGCCGCGTTCAGAGCGCCCCCGAATTCGATGCGGTCGACGGTGCCGTTGGCGTCGAAGTTGGTGATGGTGTCGCCGAAGTCGCCGGTTGCGCTGAACCGGACGATGTC
>JANOKV010000499.1:0-1801 GCA_031419415.1 Hyphomicrobiales bacterium
GGCATGCAGCCGAGCGACGCCACGGTATCGACCATCAGCAACGCGGGATGCTTGGCTGCATCGATGGCGCGCCGAATGGCTGGCAAGTCGTTGACCACGCCGGACGCGGTATCGATCTGGACGACCATGATGGCTTTGATCGTGTGCGCCTTGTCCTGGCGCAGGCGCGCTTCGACGGCGGCGGGATCGACGGCGCGGCGCACGTCCTGCGCCAGCACCTCGATCTCGGCGCCCATCACGCGCGCCATCTCGCCCCAACCGATCGCAAAGCGACCGCTCTCGAGCACGAGAACGTGGTCACCCTTCGACAGCACGTTGGTGAACGCCGCTTCCCAGCCGCCATGGCCGTTGGCCGCATAAATGTAAACGCTGCCCTGCGTGCGAAAAAGCTTGGGTAGGTCGGCGAGCAGTCCCTCCGAGATGCCGACCATGGTGCCGGTATACAGATCGATCGCCGGCCGGTTCATCGCCTGCAACACGGCATCGGGGATATTCGTCGGCCCCGGGATCGACAGAAATTCCCGGCCATTGGCAACAGTCATCGGATGCCCTCACTTCATTTAATGGGAAGGCGTACTTGTAGGCCGCAACGCCAAAAACAGCAACCGAACGGCAACTTTTGTCGCGGTGTCCAGTGGCCAAGCATTTTACCCCAACACCACGTGGCCATGGTTGCGCCCGTTGCAACGTCGACGTGCGTAGAATTCCGGTTTTCAGGCAAGCTCGAGCCGCGCAAGTGTGGTCGGTCGTTCATGGAAATGGTCGAAAGTATTTCGGCCATGTGAGCGACGGCCGGCAAGGGCAACCCGAGCATCAACCCGTAGGTCGTGTCGGTTCTGCCCGGAACGTCCGATCAACGATGGCGTCGCAGCGACAGCGCCCTCTATGGGTCCGCAGCGATCACCGGTATGGACGAGCACGCCCTTGCCTGTGCGCGTATTCACCCGCCGAAATACAAAGACCTCCTGAATTGACCGCAGTGGCGGCCGATGTTGCGGCAAGCGTCTCGAGCCCAGCACCAATTGCAAGGCTCAAACTCCGGCCGCGTCTTCTTCTCGGCCTGGGAATAGGGAGAGTTCGCCGCAGCTTGCGGCTGCGTCGAGCGCGGTCTATATACCCCTCGTGGCGGCCACCCCGCCACCTACCGGCCTTGGGGAATCGTCTAATGGTAGGACTGCAGACTCTGACTCTGCCTGTCTAGGTTCGAATCCTAGTTCCCCAGCCAAATCCCAGTTTTCGCTGATTTCGTGCTGCCGCTCGCGCCCAGCGCATCAGCGGCAGTTGTCGCTTCCGCAAGAATATCAAAGGGTTGACGGAAGGTGGCGACCACTTCGCCGTCTTCCCAGGTGCAGTTCGATAGCACGAAGTTCAACAGGCGCCGTTTTTCGCGCGGAGCTTGCTTGGCAAACAGCGCCTGGGCGTTGCGGGCCAGTTCGAGAAGCTGCACCCCCTCGTCCATGTAGGACTTGTCGGCATTCTGCAGGCGTTCGATCTCTCGGAGGCAGCGGTTTTGCTCCTCGCGCCACTGGTTCGACATTTTCTCGAAGAACACAGTATCGACCAAGCCGTCGAGCTTATCGACGTACATGGCGTTGATACGGTCCTGAAGTCGCTTGTGCTCGGTCTGATGACGCTTGATCGCATCCCCATGCTCGCGCCGCTCGTCGGCGTGGCTGGCGTGTAGGGCGTCTCGAACCCAATCCAGCACCTCGTCGTCGAACTTCAATCGACCGAGAAGCTCGGTGAACTGGGCTTCGAGCACTTCCTCGCGCACATACTTGCGACGGCAGGCAACCGGATT
>JANOKV010000500.1:0-21334 GCA_031419415.1 Hyphomicrobiales bacterium
GTGCACATTTTCGCGGCCAGCGGAACAGGTGCGATGGAGGCGGCCATTCTCAACATCGTGGCTCCGGGCGAACGCTTACTGATCGTGGAGAACGGCCAGTGGGGCGAGCGCTTTTCCACCATCGGCAAGGCGCTGGGCGCGGTCATCGATCCCATTGTCGTGCCGTGGGGTGAAACGGTCGATCCCGCAGTGATCGAAGCTCGCCTCGCCCAGCACGACTATCGCGCGCTGATACTCGTGCATAACGAGTCCTCGACGGGCGTCATGGGCGACCTCGAAACAGCCGGCAAGCTTACGCGCAACCGCGATACGCTGCTCGTCACCGACTCCGTCTCGGGCCTCGCCGGCATGGAGATGCGCCAGGACGCCTGGGGGGTCGACATCGTCGTCGCGGGTTCGCAGAAAGCGCTCATGTGTCCGCCGGGATTGGCGCTGTTATCGGCGAGCGAGAAGGCCTGGTCGGTCATCCGGCGCGAGAGCGGCATGGCGCGGTTCTACTTCGATCTGCGGCGCGCACGCGACGCCTACGACAAAGGCGAGTCGACATACACACCGGCGATGGGATTGGTCGCGGGAATGGACGTGGCCCTCGATATGATCAACGAAGAAGGCCTCGACAATGTCCTCGCTCGGCACGCGCGCCTCTCGCGCGGGATGAAGGCCGGGGCGGCGGCGCTCGGTTTGCCCAATTTCGCCCGATCGACGCTCCAGTCCAACACGGTCGCGTGCTTCCGTCTTCCCGACGGCATCGACGGCAGCAAGCTGATCCGTCGCCTCTATGAGAAACACCGAACCGTCATTGCAGGCGCCCGCAATCGCCTCCAGGGCAAGATGATCCGCATCGGCACCCTCGGGGCCATCACCGAAGCCGACATCCTCACCGACCTGATGCACCTCGAGGATGTGCTGAGCGAAATGGGCCATGCCGTCGATAAAGGGGCAGGCGTTGCAGCAGCCGTGGCCGCATTTTGAGCGGCCCGGTGATCTAGTCCAACATCGCTGGAATCGATAGAAATCCACGGAAGCGGGCGCGGCCTCCGCGCACGGGTGGACCGGCTAGACGATAGTTCGGAAAGCGCGCCAGAAACCGGGAGAGCGCGATCCGACCCTCGAGGCGCGCGACGTTCATCCCGACGCACTGGTGGGGGCCGGAGGCGAATGCGAGATGCCTGTTCGGCATGCGGCCAACATCGAGTCGATCAGGGTGAGCGAAGCGTTCTGGATCGCGGTTGGCTGCGCCGATCAGCAGCGTGATCGATGTGCCCGCAGGCAGCGCCACACCGCCGAGCGTCACAGGTGCTGTGGTGCGCCGATTGCCCAGTTGGTTGGAGCTTTCGTAGCGCAGAAATTCCTCCACCGCCGTGCGCATCAGGGAGGGGTCGGCTGCGAGCCTGCCGCGCTGCTCGGGCCACTCGGTCAGCGACACGAGAGCGTTACCGATGAGGTTGGTGGTGGTCTCGTGACCAGCGTTGAGAATGAAAATACAGTTCTGCAATAGCTCTGGTTCGCTGAGCCGGACGCCATCGGCTTCGCCCAGGATGAGGCGTGTGAGAACGTCTTTGTCAGGGTCTCCAGGTCGCGTCCGGCGGTCCGCCACGAGGGCCTCGAGATACGCGATGAAGGCCGTGACAGCGGCATTGCCCCGCGCGAGTTGGTCTGTGGTCGGCGCGGGCTCGAGGGCGCCCAGAATGGCGAGCGACCAATCCCGCAGCGGACCTCGCTCCTCGCGCGGCACGGCCAGCATATTGCCGATGACCTCGATCGGGATCGCGGCCGCAAAGGCCTCGATCAGATCGACGGGTCCGGATTGCTCGACCATGGCATCGAGCAAGCCATCGACCAGGGCGACCACGGGCGCTTCCATATCGGTGATCGCCCGCGGGGTGAGCGCCCCGGCCATGATGCGGCGCACTCGGGTATGGCGGGCGCCATCGTTGAAGACGAGGCTCGTCGTGTGGTGCTCGTAAAGCGGGCTCGCGCCGAATTTCGGGGCAAACTCGATGGTTTTGTCGGAGGAAAACAGTGTCGTGTCCTTGTAGATCGCCTCGAGGTCGGCATGGCGCGAGACCAGCACGCTGCCGGACGCCGTGCGATGCACAGGCGCGAACATGCGTAGGGCGTGGTAGACGGGATAAGGATCGGCGTCGAACCCAGCCGGCAGGGCCGTCACATCGAACGTCGCGGCTAATCGGCGCGCCGTTGCTTCGGGCAGCAGGCGCAAGCCGTCGCCGTCGAACGGGCGACTGTCCGGGAAGGGTGTCGACGGCTGGCCCATGGAACTCCTACGATCGGTGAGCGACGCGGTAGGGGAATAGCGCGTGACAGTGGACGCGGGCGCGCCGGCTTGCAAGATTATGCGAAACGCCCAGAGAGGCGAACCGCACAGCATGTGGAGGAGACGAGGATGACAGTCGAACTCGAGCGGCATGGCGCCGTGGCTGTGTTGCGCCTCGACGATCCCGCCGCCATGAACGCCCTGTCTCCGGCCGTAAAAAAGGGCATGGAGACGAACGTCGCCCTCGTTCTGGCCGACGCTAGCGTGCGCGCCATCGTGATCACTGGCACGGGCAAGGCCTTCTGTGCGGGCGGCGATATTCGCTCGATGCGCGACCCGGAAGCACGCAAGGCGCCAGCCGTTCGCACGCGCATGCAGGCCACCCACGTTTGGTCGCGCGCGCTGCTCGACGGCGACAAGCCGGTGGTGGCAGCCGTCAATGGAGCCGCAGTCGGCGGTGGGCTCGCGTTGGCGCTGCTGGCCGACATCGTGATCGCCTCGACGAACGCCTACTTCATGAGCGGTTACTCCAAGCTCGGCGCACTGCCCGATCTGGGTGTGTTGCAGACGCTACCCTGGGCGATCGGCAGCCTGCGCGCCAAAGAGATGATTTTGCTCAATCGCCGCTACACGGCCGAGGAAGCCGTCGGAATTGGCCTTGCCAACCGCGCCGTCGCGCCGGAACTGTTGATGCAGGAGGCCCTGGCCGTCGCCCGAGAGCTGGCCGAGGGTCCCGGCCCCATGCTGACGATGAGCAAGGTGATGATGAAGCGCGCCTATGAATCGAGCGTCGAAGACTTCTTCGAGCGCGAGGCGGTCGCCCAAGGCGTCGCCTTCGGCAGCGCTGCGTTCGACGAAGGCGTCGACGCCTTTTTGAACAAGCGCCGGCCGAACTTCTCCGGTAAATGACACCACAGATTCGGGGGAAACGACATGCAGCAGGAAACTTTCGACTTCATCGTAGTCGGCGCGGGCTCTGCCGGTTCGGCGTTGGCCAGCCGTCTGAGCGCTGATCACCGCCACACTGTATTGCTGATCGAGGCGGGCCGTCCAAGCCATCCCCTGTCCCCCATTCCGGTGAGCTTCGCCAAGCTGATCAAGAACCCCGAAGCCAACTGGTGCTATTCGTCCGAGCCCGAACCCAACACCGGCCAGCGCCCGATCCCAGTTCCGCGCGGCAAGTTGCTCGGCGGCTCGAGTTCGATCAACGGCATGGTGTTCGTGCGCGGCCAGCGGCACGATTTCGATCACTGGGCCCAGCTCGGCAATCGCGGCTGGAGCTATCAGGACGTGTTGCCGATCTTCAAGCGCATGGAGAGTTATTCGGGCGCTGGCGACGACGAATATCGCGGTCGCGATGGCCCTCTGAAGGTGAGCGATATTCACGAGACGGGTCCGCTTTACGACAGTCTGTTTGCTGCCGCCAAAACGATGGGGATCGAACGCAACGACGACTATAATGGACCCGAGCAGGACGGCATTACGATGACGCAGGCGTCGATCCGCGACGGCCGGCGCATGAGCACCGCGCATTGTTATCTGGAACCGGCGCGCGGCCGTCCCAACCTCAAGATCGTCACCGATGCGCTGACTGAGAAGCTGGTGCTCGAAGGAAAACGCTGCGTTGGCGTGCGCTATGCCGTGGGCAGCCGTGTCCACGAAGCCCGCGCGCGCCGCGAGGTCATCGTCAGCGCAGGCGCGATCAACTCGCCGCAGCTTTTGGAGCTCTCCGGCATCGGCAATCCCGACATCTTGAACCAGCACGGCATCGAGGTGCGGCATGCATTGCCCGGCGTCGGCGAAAATCTGCGCGATCATTGGGCGCCGCGCCTGCGTTACTCGATGGCGGCGCGGGGCGTCGCCTACAATGATCGCGCGCGCGGCCTGCGCCTGGGTCTACAGGTTATGCGCTATGCCTTCACGCGCAAAGGGTTCTTGAGCCTGCCGGCCTCGCCCATGCGCGCCTACGTGCGCACGCGCGACGGTCTGGATTCCCCGGACGGGTCGATCATGATCCAGCCTTTCCTCATTACGCCAGCCATCAAGCTCGACAAGCAGCCCGGCATCACGCTGATCGTGCATCAATTGCGCCCCGAAAGCACCGGCAGCATTCACATCAAGTCCATGGACCCCAAGGTGCCGCCAGCGGTGCGCTTCAACTTCCTGTCGTCGCCTATCGATCGTGATGTGCTGCTCGAAAACATTCGCATTGCCCGCCGCCTGATGGACGCGCCCGAACTGAGCTGGCTGGGCCTGAACGAAATGACGCCCGGAAAACCCATCCAATCCGATACCGAGTTGCTGGACTTCGTAAAGAACACGGCGGAAACGGCTTATCATCCCGTCGGAACCTGCAAGATGGGTCAGGACAAGATGGCGGTCGTCGACGACCGGCTGCGCGTGCATGGCCTCGAAGGCCTGCGGATCGCCGACGCCTCGATCATGCCGACGCTCACCTCCGGCAACACCAACGCGCCGTCGATCATGATCGGCGAGAAAGCGTCGAATCTGGTGCTGGAGACGGCGAAGGAGAAGGTGGCGGCGTAAGGAGTGACGCGCCACGCCTATCGGCGAACTGAGCGGCCACACATCTCGCCAGATCGAGATGGGGAGCGGGTCGGCG
This sequence comes from Hyphomicrobiales bacterium, assembly GCA_031419415.1. Taxonomy (GTDB): domain Bacteria; phylum Pseudomonadota; class Alphaproteobacteria; order Rhizobiales; family Hyphomicrobiaceae. The sequence goes on from JANOKV010000500.1 coordinate 4,899, forward strand.
GCTTGACGCGGGGCCACTGTGCCCTAGACTTTGCATCCGGCGTGTTGGCACCGGGTCGTGTCGCGCTTTGCGGCCACTGGCGGAGCCGGGTCTTGCCGGTTCGTGGGATCGGTCCTGGATTTTGTCCAGAGGGAGCGCACCATGAAGTACGTTTGCGACGCCCCGCCCCATACGTGGTTTCGACTGGAGACCGAAGGTGAGGCTGCGGCCGAGTCCAAGCTCATGGAACATGCGGTCGAGAAATATTTCCGCCAGGCGCGGGAAGCGGCCGTGCAGGCCTATCAGCCCCCGAAAGAACTCTCCACGATCGAGCAGAACATCGGTCTCAAGGATCATATCCAGCGGGTGATGCCCCTGTTCCTGACGCTGCGAGACCGAACCGGCGCACCGCTCGTCACCGCGATGCTGCCCCCGGCCGGAAAAGACGAACGCGCCTTCAGGCCCATCGTCGTTGGCCCCAAGAACACGGACCCCTACCTGGCTTACAGCGCGCAAATCCAAGTGCTGGCAGATCACGCGACGATCTCGCTCGATCCCACGCGCTGCTATCCCTATCGCAGGGGATGAATACCGAGCGAGGAGCGCCCATGCGCACTCGCGTCATAGGCGCGCGGATCAAGCGCGCTCGGGCAACTCCACCGTGCCCGTCCCAAGGATCGACAGCTCGCCGTCCTGGTTGCGCGCTTCCTGCTCGATGTCGACGAGATGGCGACCGTCTTCAATGCGCTTGCCGGTAACCTTGCCATCGATGAACAGCAGATCGCCTTCAGGGTTGTGACGGCGAATCTTACAGGTCGCTCGGCGCAGAAAACCGTCGTCGCCCATCCAGTTGGTCAGGTGGTGGGTGAGCCACGAGCAGCGCTCCGGGCCGTAATCATAGGCGCCGGGCGCGCCGACCATGGTCGCGAACTCGGGCTCCCAGTGCACGCGCTCCGGGCAGTCGGGAATGCCGAAGCGGTTCTTGATGCCGAGACCCTTGTGGCGGTGGATCATCTTCCAGGCGAGCTTGTTGGCGCGGATGTAGAGCCCGCCCCACCCTTGCGCGTAGGCGATGAAGCCCGTCACGGTCATCGGCCCTTTGGCCATCGTGGGAAGTTTGTCGCCCACGGTGACGTCGTCGAAGGTGCGTGGCGTGGCTCCGCGCACCTCTTCGGCGGCGTAGAGCTGCCAGACCTTCTCCAGTTCCGCCTCGGTGTAGACGCGCGGCGGCTTGGCTTTCAACGCGGTGTATTTCGTGCCCTCTTCGCGGGCGTGATCGCGATCGGTGCGAAAGCACCAGCTATCGGCTTCGGCCACCAGCTCGTGGCGCTGATTGAAGAACTTCACATGATAAATCTGCTGCACCGCTCGCCCCGCAAAACGCGTCTGGTGCTCGATCAAATCCTTCAGGTGCGCCTGGGTGGTGATCTCATCGTTGCGCTGGAGCGGCAGGTGCCACGTCCAATCGGCGCCGGCCCACATGGCATGCACCCCGGGCAGGCCACCGACGTAGCCCGAGATGATACGGTCGCAGGCAAACAGAAACGAGGGCGGCGCAACGATGCCGCCGAAGCGGGCCTTCGCGGCATAGGCCGGGTCGCACCACAGCGGATTGTCGTCGCCAATGCCGTGCGCATAGTGGCGGATGTTGTCGCGCGTGGCCTCATAGCACCAGGGCTCCAGCGTATCCTTGATGGGGGCGCCGATGCGTTTGCGCAGGTCCTCCAACGCTTCGTCGGTGACCTTGGGGAAGAGGCGGCCATCGCCCGTTTCAGTGACACTCATGATCGTTGGCCTTTCAAGGATGGGGTGGCGGCTTCGCGCTCGCGCAAAACCTTGCGATTGATTTTTCCAGCCGGCGTTTTGGGCAGTTCGGCGACGACGGTCACATGACGGGGATATTCGTGCGCGCTGAGGCGTTCGCGAACGAAGTCCTGAATTTCGCGCACGAAGGAAGCGTCAGCCGTGCGCGTCGTGACGAGAAACGTCTTCACGACTTGGCCGCGCACCGGATCGGGGATACCGATCGCGGCGGCTTCGCGCACATCAGGATGTTTCAGCAGGATATCTTCGATCTCGACGGCACTCATCGTCCAACCGGCCGAGATGATCACGTCGTCGGCGCGGCCCGCGTGATAGAAATAGCCCTCATCGTCCGTCCAACCGAGATCTTTCGTCGGCATCCAGCCGTCACGACGCCAGATTTTGATCTCGCCGATGGCCAGGGGCGGCAGCGGTGTGCCGTCCGGGCCGTGCACTTCGACGCGCCCACCGGGCATCGGCTTGCCCAACGCGCCCGCTTTGACCTCGAGATCGCGCGCACCGGGATAGCTCGCCAACACGACTCCGACCTCCGTCGTGCCGTAAAAGCTCGCCGGCAGACGACCGAACGTCCGCTCGACGAAGCTAGAAGTGGCGCTGTCCATGGGCTCGCCCGTGTAGGAAAGCTTCTCGAGGCAGAAGCGATAACGGTCCGCCGTGCCTGCATTCTTCATCATGCGGTAATGGGTGGCCGCTGCCGACAAGTTGGTGACGCGGTAGTCTTGCAAGGCGCGCATCAGGCGGTCGGCATCGAACCGGCCAGCATAAGTCCCAATCGTCAAGCCCAGCGCGAGGGGGGCCAGCGTGCCGTGCCACAGGCCATGTCCCCAGGCCGGAGACGATGGGCAGAAAAACTCCTCACCCGGCCTCACCCCGGTGGCATAGAGCGCCGCGATCATGACGACGACGATGGCGCGGTGGGTGTGATGGACGGCTTCCGGCAACGCGCGCGTCGTGCCGGAGGTGTACTGGAACACCGCCAAATCATCGCCGCGCGAATCCCAGGCGAAAGTGGCGGGAAAAGCCGAGAGCGACGCCAGGAACGCATCGTCCGCAATGACGACGTCGACATCCCGCATCCCGGCCGCAATTGGCGCCTTCTCGACGTTCGTCAACAAGAGCTTGGGGTGGCAGTCGTCGATCCGCAGCCGCAATCCATCGGGCCCGAACAGTGTGAAGAGCGGCACCGCGATGGCGCCCGCCTTGATGGCCCCGAAGAGGCCAGCGTAGAACGCAATCGACGGCTCGAGCATGATCGCAACGCGATCCCCCGGCCCGATGCCTCGGGCGCACAGAAAGTGGGCGACCTGCGACGAAAGCTCCGACAGCCGACGGAACGTCAGGGTGTCGTCGTGGCCCTCGGCGTGGGCGATGCGGACGGCGACGCGCGCGGCGTCGGTCGCGTGGCGGTCGACGCACTCGTGGGCGAGGTTCAAGCGCGCGCGCGACCCGTCGAACAGCTCCCAAAGCTTGGCGCTCGAGAAATGACGCTGCGCGTCTGCATAGGTGGCGTAATCGGTCAGTTTCACGCGCAGCCAGCCTTTTGCCGGAAAGGGGTTGCCCGAGCATAGCGCAAGGCGGTTCCGCTTCGACCGAAAAACCAAACACGGAACTCGGCTCGATCTGCGCCGTTGCTCTCTTGGAGACGACCAACCCAGAGGCGGTCTCCAGCGTGCCGGCGTGGGTGTTCAAGGAATCAACCATCATGTTCGATACGCGCGCGATCGAGCAAGCGGCCAAGATCTTCGGCATGACCTGTACGCTGTTGGCGTCATCGATCGGTGGTGCGGCGGCACAGGAAACGCGCGGCAACATCGGTACATTGACGTGTACTGTCGCCGACGCTCCCACACAACCGACCCAACCGCAGACGGCCGTGGGTGAAGAGCGGTCCATGCGCTGTGTGTACCGACCGGCCGTTGGCGGACCCGAGCAGACCTATTCGGGTTCGATAAAACGGGCGGGCTCCGATCGGCTCTCGGATGCCAAGTTGGTGATGATCTGGGTGGTTTGGGGTCCGGGCGGAAATCAGTCCGCGCCAGGCGCTCTCGCGCAAACATACATAGGCCAAGCCGACACGGACAAGACGACGACCGGCTCCGCCGGTCTCGTTGGCCAGAGTGATCCTCGGTACACCCTCCAGGCGTCCACGCCGACGGGGGAAACGGATGCGACGGTGACCGTCGTCGATTTGAAGTTGCAATCGGTGCCGGCCTGAGCGGCTCGCTCGCTATTGCGACGCGCGCGCGCCTCTCATCCGTTTCGAGGCCGCTCCGGTCGTCGTGCCCGGATCGGCGCCGATGTTGGATCGGTCTCGGCATATTTCGGCCCACCGTTTTCGCGAAATGTGGGTGCCGGCATCCCAGTCGCTCAAGCACTGTTTCACTGGATCGACGGTGGCCCGTTGTCCCGTGCGCGATGTGCCCCCCGAACTGGCGCTCGATCCGCCGATCGGAGGCTGAGCAACGCCCGGCGAAGGTGGATTGGCCGCGTTGGGAACGCCGACATTGGGGTTGACGCCGGGCGTTGGGTTGACGCGGCGCAACGGGTCGACCGATGGACTGCCGACTGTTCCAGGCGAGGGTGTTGTGGGCGTCCCGACTGCCCCGGGTGCCGACGGCGACAGCGCCGAGGGGGCGCCCGTCGCGGGTCCACTCGGCGTGGCCGTACCGCCCTGACCGCTGCCGGATGTCCCGCCGCCGGCTCCCCCCGTGCTGCCGGAACTTCCGCCGCTGCCGCCGCCACCACTACCACCACCACCACCGGATTGGGCGAAAGCGTGAGGGGCGATAGAACCGCTCACCGCGAAAAGAAAGGCGACTGTCGCAACTACCGGACGCAATGAAGACATGAGCAGAACTCCTTCAGTCCGGCAACGTCCCGCGTGAAGCGTTGTTCCTGCCGGTCAATCGGCCAGCATATCCAGAGCCGCGCGGCGATCGCCCGACTTCATTTTCAAGAACAGCAGGCGTGCGGCTTTGATATCGCGCTCCGAGCCACTGTCGGAGGCGGCCTGCAGAGCGACCGTCGTCGGATGCTTGGGGCCGCAAATGAAAGCCAGTGCTTTGGCCAGCCGGCCCATGGCGGCGCGATCGATCTTGGTTTCGTCCATGAAGGTCCCCGTCGCGCGCAAACGAACCGCACGACACCAATGGACGTGCAAGTGGCCGAACCAGTGAAGAAACATTGGCTCCGCGGGTAGGATTCGAACCTACGACCAGCCGGTTAACAGCCGGCTGCTCTACCGCTGAGCTACCGCGGAACGTGTCAAGTCAACGCGACCCGAGTCGACGCCGGAGACAGGCGACCAACCTCGCCGCATGTAAGCCAAAACGTGAGCCAAGTCTACCCGTATGATTTAACCTTGATTCCCTGAGAGGAACGCGGCCCATCGCTGCGGCAGCACGACGGATTGGGGATGCGTTGGCTCGCATCAGCCGTTCCAGCGACTGACGATCGCGGAAAGCGCGGGGCGCGCCCGGTCGTCCTGGCGTTCCTTGGGGGTGCCGATGTAGATGAATCCGGCAACCCGCTCGTTCTGGGCCAAGCCCAACGCGCGACCGACCGTGGCGTTATAGGCGTACCACTCCGTGATCCAACAGGTGCCGTAGCCTAAGGCGTTTGCGGCCAGGCAGAGGTTCTGTGCGGCGGCTCCGCAGGACAGCACCTGTTCCCAATCCGGAGCCCCCATGGTCGGCACGACGCGGGATACGACGGCCACGACCAGCGGCGCGCGCAAGAACCGGTTGCGCTCGGTCTCGAGACGCGCCGACGAGGGCAGGTCTGTCTCCTCCTCGGTGACGGCCTGAGCCAGGACTTCGCCGAATTTCTGGCGCGCCTCGCCCTCGAACACGACGAACCGCCAAGGGACGAGACGCTTGTGGTCGGGCACCCGCGCAGCGCAGGTCAGAATTTGGTCGAGTTCGGCAGAATCGGGGCCTGGTGCGAGGAACATCGCGGCCTTGATGGATCGACGCGTGCGCAGAAGCTCTAAGGCGGGATTGCTCATGGCGGCTCCTTGCCGGGCAACGGTTGCAATCGGATCGAATTCGCTCTAGCCCGAATTAGCACGCTATACAATGTCAGGGCTGGCAACGCGGATTATCCGCAAGGATCGGGAGGCGCTGCATGATCGGGTCCGTACTACTCCAGCGCTTGGCGATTACCGCAGCCCTCGCGCTCGCGTCCCCCGCACTGGCCAACGAGCCTGCAACGGTGCTCTTCGTGCTCGATGGTTCGGGATCGATGTGGGCCAACCTCGAAGTGGAACGGCGCAGCAAATTGGCGCTCACGCGCGACGCCATCCGCACCAGCATGGCGTTGACGGCCAGGGACACGCGCATCGGCCTCGTGTCGTTCGGGCATCGGCGCGGCGATTGCAACGACGTGGAAGTAATGGTGCGGCCAGAATCCGGCAGCGCCGATCGGATCGCCGGCGTGCTGGAGAAGTACAATCCCCGGGGGCGGGGGCCGATCACGCAGGCCTTGCGGGAGGCCGCGCTCCAGCTTCCGCCAGTGCCTGCCCAGGCGACCGTGGTGCTCATTCACGACGATGCGGACAATTGCCAGCTCGACCCGTGCTCGGCGGTGGCCGAACTGCGCGCACAGAACGAGAAAACCGTCGTACACGTGGTCTCTTTGGGGGCGCGGCGCGAGGAGACCACGCGCATGATGTGCCTGGCGCAGGCAACGGGCGGCAAGCATTCTGAGGTGCAAACCGGGGCGCAACTGACGGTGGCGCTCGAGTCCGCGCTCCAGTCGACGACTGGGCGCGTCCCGACCCAACCCGTAGCGCGCGCCGAGCCGCCATCGCCCAAGCGCGACGCCGCTCCGCCGACCCAGCCGGCGCGACCGGGATTACAGCTCACCGCGTCGTTAGCCGATGATGGCGCGGCGATCACATCGGTCGTGCGTTGGCGCGTCGTCCGGCGCACGGGCGGCGCCAGCACGGCGGTCTGGGAGGGCGATGCGGTAGCGCCCCTGCTCGATCTGCCGACCGGCGCTTACCAGATCGAAGCATGGTTGGGCTTCGTGAAAGCCAGCGCATCGATCGACGTCGTTCAGGGCAGGCCGCAGGTCCTTCCCGTAATTCTGCGCGCAGGCGTGCTGCGCATGCCCGTGCCACCGCGCGATGCTGCCCCCGAAGTGCTGGCGGCGCTCGCCGACGTCGTCGTCTCCGTCAAACGCATCGACGCCGACGCCGAGACAATGGCGTTTCAACGCGGACTGATCCCGGAGCTCACGCTGACACCGGGCACCTACATCGTCGGTCTCACGTCGGGATCGATGCGCCATGAGCGCACGCTGAACATTCGCGCGGGCCAGACCTGGGCGTTCGACCAGTCCCTCGCATTCGGCGCGGTCGAGTTGAGTGCGGCTGCGGCAGCGGGTGGATCACGGGTCGATCGCGCCCTGCTCTCGCTCTTCCAAGACGATCCAGACGCGCCGCAAGGCCGCCGTGAAATCTGGCGGTCGGGGGCGAGCCCCGCAATCGTGGCGCTACCCGTTGGAACCTATCAGGCGGTGGCGCGGCGCGGTGGTGCGGAAAAACGCGAGCGTATTTCGATCAAGGCGGGACTGGTCGAGAAACGGACGCTGGTGCTGGAGTCGGGCGCAATCCAGGTCGTTACGAAGATTGCGGGCAGCGTTACTGAAACGACCGATCCGATCAGCACCCGCCTCGAGCGGCTCGATGGCGACCGAGATGTGGTGGTGTCGCGGGAGCAACCAGCAGTGTTCGAGTTGCCGGCCGGCCGCTACCGCGTCGAAAGCCGGATCGGTTCGGGAAACGCAGCCGGCGCCCGCGACATCGAACTGAGGGCCGGCGGGCGCGAACAGGTGACGATGGAGTTGATGGCCGGCGCGATGCGGCTGCGCCTGCTCGACCAGGCTGGACAGTCGATCGCCGATGTCGCCTGGGATATTCGTGACGCCACCGGGCGCGCCGTCTGGAGCGCCAGCCAGACGGAAGGCCATCCGCTGTTGTTGGCGGGGCGCTATAGCGTGCGCGCGGAATCCCGTGACCGGCGCGCCGAGCAGACGATCGAGGTGCGGGCGGGCGAAACACGGTCTGTCGACCTCACCGCACGGTGATCGTGGCCTCGAGCGCACGTGTCGGGCAAAATTCTGTGGACGCACCGCACGCGCCATCTGGAGGCCGAAATAGCGGGGCACAGTCGCGTGGTGGCATTCGGCCACTCGCCATCGAAGGTACGGAAACAGTCTGATGAGGGTCATAAGGTTCAGCGCAGGGCTGCCCCGCCGCTATCGTTCGAGGATACCGCGTTGGAGCGCGACTGCCCTTGCGATGGTGTGTGTGTGGCTGGCCTGGCCCAGCGTCGGTGGCGCTCAGCAGCCCCCCGGCCCGCAACCGACCCCACCGTCCATCCGGCCACCCGCGACGCCCGTGGCCCCGCCCAACACGTCGGTGATCGAACGGGCAGCGCCCCAACCGTCCAGCCGGGGAGAGCTTCACCTGTCGGCCATGCTGACCGCCAGTGGACCGCGCATCGAACAAGGCCTAGTTTGGCGGGTGTTTCAGCCCCCCGATGCCGCCGACACCTCCGTTGCGGCCGCGCCCAAACTGCTCGAGACACGGCGCGACGCTGCTCCGGTTTTTTCGCTCCCGCCAGGCGACTACATGATCAACGCAGCCTTCGGCAGAGCCAACCTCACCCGACGCGTGACCTTGGCGGGCGGCGCTGCGCGGGAAGAAAAATTCGTGCTCAACGCGGGTGGACTGCGCATCAAAGCGGCATTGGCGTCGGGAGAACCGATGCCGGACGGCAGCGTCACCTACGATGTCTACGCAGGGGAAACCGATCAGCTCGGCAATCGCGCCAAGATCGTGTCGGGCGCGCGCCCTGGCTTGATCGTGCGGCTCAATGTAGGGCCTTATCATATCGTCAGCGTCTGGGGCGACGCCAACGCAATCGTTCGAGCCGAAATCACTGTGGAGGCTGGTAAGTTGCTGGAAGCCACGGTCGCCCATCATGGCGCCAAGATCACATTCAAGCTCGTCGAACGAGCGGGCGGCGAGGCTGTCGCCGATACACAATGGGTCGTGCAGACGCCGCAAGGCGAGACCGTCGCCGAAAGCTCGGGCGCGTTGCCCACACACATTCTGGCCGCCGGCACCTACATCATCAGCGCACGCCACTCCGGACGCACGTTTCGCAGTGAATTCGTGCTCGAACCCGGCGACCCCGTTCAAGTCGAAGTGGTGATGAAGTGACCTTCGGTCCGCCACCGTTGCACTCCGATTGCGCACAAGAGATGCCGCCGCCCACTGTCGCCCTTCGCTTGGCCATCTCGCGTTAACGTACCACCACTCCTCGTGTTTCTGAGTTTGAACGACTTGTGACGTTCCGGGTTCTCACCAGTGCAATCGCAACGGCCGCAAACCGCTCGGCGATGAACGTTGGATGAATGGGAGGTTGCGCCGGCGTTCACATCGCCGCCGACATTCTGCCGTCCAAGGGAGGCCCTTGGCAGTCGTGAAACCGGCCTGGAGGATGGAACATGAATAGGTTGACGCTGGCAGCAGGCGCACTTGCTGCATCAGTCGTCCTCGGCGTCACCGGCGCCGTGGCGGCCGACCTCGAGTACGATCGCTATCCGAGCGGCTACAAGCGGCACTCCGCATACGAAGATTCACGGTATCGCGACATCTATGGTCCAGCGCCGGCTCCTCACAGGGCAGCTCCCCGCTACTACACGGCGGAGCCCATTCCGGTGCTGCCTCCCGCTTACGTCTACCGCGAGCGGTCCCGTGATCACGACGACGACGACCTGCAGCCGCGCCATTACGCCCCGACCTACCGACGCGACACCCAGCGTGACGATGACACCCGCTATCGTATGGCATGCGTGCCGCGCGAAGACATCAAACGCCGACTGAGCGACGAAGGCTGGAGGGATTTCCAGGACGTCGAGCTGCGCGGCGGGGTGGCTCGGATCGAGGCGCGGCGTCGCGGTGAGTTTTATGTTCTGAATGTCGACCGGTGCTCGGGCGACATTGTCAACGCCCAGAAGCTGGGCCGATCCGACGGCGGATCTTATGCCTACGAGCAAGATCGCCCGCGACGGCCCTACTACTGAGCATTGCAAACGAGAGCCGGGTCGTAACAGGCGACCGGGCTGGCCGAGTCGGATATCATCGTGGCGGAGGTGTGCGGCAAGCACGTTTCCGCCACGTTTTGTTTTGCGAGGCCGCAGCACCTCATTCGCTCGCAAGGGACGTCGAAACAACCATGGAGCTCGTTGCGCTCGCCAGAAATCCAGTGCCCAGCGGCGCGGTCGTCGGCGCGTTCGCCTCGCACGACAAGCTGGTGCTGCGTTATGCCCATTGGAAAGCCACGCGCAATCCTCGTCGTGGCACGATCGTTATTTTCCCCGGACGCGGCGAGACAATCGAGAAATACTTCGAAGTCATCGCGGATCTGCGCCGTCGTGGCTTTGCGGTCGCCATTCACGATTGGCGAGGACAAGGCGGGTCGCAGCGGCTGCTTGCCGATCCGAACAAGGGCCACGTCGTCGATTTTGCCGACTACGAGGCCGATGTGGTGCGCTTCATGCGCGATGTGGTGCTGCCCGATTGCCCGCCGCCCTATATCGCGCTCGGCCACTCGATGGGCGGCAACATTGTGCTGCGCGGGGCGACCTCGGCAGGGTCATGGTTCGACCGGATGATATTGACGGCGCCTATGTTGGCCTTCGCAGATGGCAAAGTTCCCGTGCCCCAGAGACTTGCGCGGCTCTATGCGGAAATCTTCGGGCGCGGTCCAACCGGACAGAAAGTCATCTGGGGGGGATCTGCGATGCCAGCGGAAGCGAAAGGGTTTGAGGGCAACGCGCTGACCTGCGACCCCGATCGGTTTCTTCGCAATCGCCAAATCCAAGAGGCCGCCCCAGAGCTCGTGATCGGTTCCCCGACGATCGCTTGGCTCCGGGCCGCATTCCGCTCGATGGACCTGGTGATGGACCCCGAATTCGCACCGCGCATCCGCGTGCCGCTATTGCTGGTGGCCTCGAGCCAAGACCGCATCGTGTCTTCGCCTGCCATCGAGCAGTTTTCTCGCCGCTTGAAGATTGGCGCCTACGTTGCCTTGAATGGCGCGCGCCACGAAATTCTGCAAGAGACGGACGATGTGCGCCAAGGCTTTTGGGCGGCATTCGATGCCTATCTGGGGTCGGACGCCAATCCTGGGTAGGACGGACGCCCGTCGCGCGCGGCCGCGCCCGGTCAGCGGTCGCGAATGGACATGAATTGCGCTGCCTGGACCAGGACCGTCGCGCGATCACCAAAACGGACCAGGGACGCTTGGGCCTGCGCCACCAGATCGTCCAGCCGACGCCGCGCGTCTTCGATCGATGTCAGCGACAGATCGGTCGCCTTACCGACGATGGCGTCTTTGCCGACGGCCTTGCCCAACGTGGCGGCATGCCCCGTGGCGTCGAGAAGATCATCCGACAGTTGGAACGCGCGACCGAGCGCCCCGCCATAGGTGCGGATGGCGGCCAGATCTCCAGCCGCAGCACCACCCAGAAGCGCGCCAGCCTCGCAGGCGAAAGTGATGAGCGCACCCGTCTTCATGGCTTGCAGCCGCGCGATGTGGGCAGCTGTTGGCTGCGCCGGACGGCCGAGCTTATCGGCTTCCAGGTCGAGGGTCTGGCCGCCGACCATGCCCCGGGGACCCGATGCCAGCGCCAGACGATGCATGAGGGCGGCAGCAGTCGTAGCGGGAATCGCGACGTTCGGGGTCGCCAGCACCTCGAAGGCCAGCGTCAGCAGCGCGTCACCGGCGAGAATGGCGGTCCAGTCATCATAGGCTTTCCAGACCGTGGGACGGCCGCGCCGCAGCGCGTCGTTGTCCATCGCCGGCAGGTCGTCGTGCACGAGGCTGTAGCAGTGGACGAACTCCAGAGCAGCCGCCACATCGAGCGCGGCATCGGGATCGGCGCCGAAGAGGTTCGCTGTCTCCAGCACGAGAAACGGCCGAAACCGTTTGCCACCCCCCAGAACGGCATGTCGCATGGCGGAAAGGAGGCGATTCGGAGTTGCATCAGCTTGAGCGTCCAGCACGCTGGCCAGCCGCGCGCCCACCCGGGACGCAGCGGTCGCGAGATTTACCTCGAATGTCGGCACGGGGAGCCCCTGGTCGATTGCATCGGCCGAAGGTGTAGCGCCAAGCGGCAAAACACGCCACAAGCAGCACGACGGCTGCGGCTTTTGCGATGCGGCACTGCCAAGCGGACGGGACGACAGATAGTCACTGGTCACCCGGCGCGATTGCCGTTATAAGCCCGGCCTCGAGCGTCCGCATGCCAAACGGCATCGGCTGCCGTCACCGACATCGGTTCCGCATCTGCGCTACGCGACCCGGGATGGCAGGCTGGGCCCGGTACGCGCAACGATAGCAGATGAAATCCGCTCGCCCGAAGCGAGCCATGACAACCTCAAGACCCAGCAAGGAGCCTCGACGATGGCTGTCCCCAGGAAAAAGACTTCGCGTATGAAGCGCGGCAATCGCCGTTCGGCCGATGCTCTCGTGGCGCCCGCCTACGTCGAAGACAAACTGAGCGGCAACTTGCGCCGTCCCCACCATATCGATTTGAAGGCCGGGACCTACAAAAACCGCCAGGTGCTCAAGGCCAAGACAGAAATCGCGACCTGACTTCGTAGGGCGTCACACCGTTGACGCCCTTTAATTCTGTCACAGTCGGCGTATAGACGATCAGCCAACGGAGTGCCGTTCGCCGCTCCGCCCCGACGTACAGGAGCCAAACATGTCGCTACGGGTGATCCCGCTTCTCGTCCTTTCGTTCATCGTCTACAATCTGGTGGTGCTGACCGGAGCTTGGTCGAGCCCCATTCCAGCCGACGAGACCCTGCGCAATCCCCTGTTCCAGATCCCGATGCTGCGCGGCGCGGTATGGGTGTTCTCGAAAGGCGACCTGATCATTCTTCTGACGATGGTTCTGCTGTTCGGCGAGCTGATCAAGGCCACATACACGGCAAGCTCGTCGCTCCTCGATCACGGCCTCTCGATGGTCGTGTTCATCGCCTGTCTGATCGAGTTCCTGCTGGTGCCGCAGGCGGCGACATCGGTGTTCTTCTTCATCATGATGGCGACGCTGATCGACGTGGTGGCCGGTTTCTCGATCGGTATTCGCACGGCGCGGCGCGATTTCAACATCGGTGGCGACGCCTGAAATCGGCTCGCCAGCCCAAGCCCTCCGCGCGTCGAGTTGCATGAGCTTGGATGCTGCTTTCCACCGTGACGGCGCGCGCCTCTGACGAGGCCGTGTGCTTTGGTGCGCCCGGCCCCTGCACCCCTTCAAGGACAGGCCCCTGCACCACTTCAAGGCTTGTTAAGAGGTCGAGGTTAACGTCGCCCGAGTAGGGTGTCAGTGGAGTGTCTGGACCGAGAAGGTTGGGCATCGTGACGCCATCCAGTGTGGGAACCGGCGTGTCAGCTTCACCGAAATCCTCGTCAGACCGCGTTCCAGTCGACGCCCTGTCCCCGGCCCCGACTGGGGGTGTCGCGTCGGCTGCCCCGCGTGGGGTCGATGTCCACCCCGCCTCGGGCCTCATCGATATTCTGTCTGCGATGCAGGCCACGGCCTATGCGTGGGACCTCGAATCCGACGCCATTTCTTGGCAAGCCAACGCCGGCCAGGTGCTGGGCATTCGCAATCCAGCCCTCCTCGCCACGGGTAGCGCCTTCCAATTCCTGATCGCGCCCGAGCACGTGCGGCTGCGCCAGGTGGCCATCTCGTCCGTCAAGCCGGATGCATCGCGCACCGGAGCTCACTACAGCTTGCAATACCGCATCACGCCGGGCGGGCGCCGCAGCGAGAAATCGCTGTGGATCGAGGATCACGGCCGGTGCACGTTCGATACGGACGGCCGGGCGCAGAGCGTGCAAGGCGTCTTGCGTGTCGTCGACGAACAGCAGCGCGCGGAGCAACGGCTGCTCTATCGCAACGATCACGACGAACTGACGGGTCAACTCAACCGCACGCGTCTGACGGACGCCATCTCGGCCGTACTCGAGCGCGCCGAGCGAACCGCGCAGAATTGCGCCTTCCTGATCATCGCCATCGACAATCTTTCCGTCATCAACGAGACGTTCGGTTTCGCCGTCGGTGACGAGGTCATCGCCAAGATCGCGCACCTCATCAAGGGCCGTCTGCGCAGTTGCGACACGATTGGCCGGTGGTCGTCGAACAAGTTCGGTGTGATCCTCAACGACTGTAGTCAGAGCGCCATGCGCATTGCCGCCGATCGCTTCATCGCGACGGTGCGCGACGCGACGATCGAGGCAGCCGGTTGCCAGCTATCGGCCACGCTGTCCATCGGCGGCGTGATGCTTCCCGAACAGGCCCACAACGTGAACCAGGCGGTTGGCCATGCGTTGATGGCCCTCGACAAGGCCAAGGCCCGCCGGCAGGAAGGGTTTATCCCCTACGAGCCCAATGCGTCAGGCGAGTCACGACGGCGACGCAACATTTCGCTCGCCAACGAAGTGATCTCGGCACTCGACGAAAATCGCATGCTTCTGGCATTGCAGCCGATCGTATCCATGGCGACGCGCGAGGCCTCCCTCTACGAATGCCTGCTGCGCATGGAGCGGCCCGATGGAGTCATCGTTTCGGCCGGCGAATTCATCGCAGTGGCCGAGCAGATCGGTCTGTCGCGTCTGATCGATCGTCGAACGCTCGAGCTGTCCGTCGACATTCTGAAAAAGCACCCCGACATTCACTTGTCCCTCAACGTGTCGAGCCTGACGGCCAGCGATCATGACTGGCTCATCACGCTGCACAAGTTGACGGGGGGACGCCGCCAGCTTCTGCAACGGCTGACGATCGAGATCACCGAAACGTCCGTCATCGATGATTTCGAAGTGTCGATCAGCTTCGTCGACATGCTGAAGGAATTGGGTTGCCGGGTCGCAATCGACGATTTCGGCGCCGGTTACACCTCGTTCAAGAACTTGAAAATGTTGCGCGTCGACATGGTCAAGATCGACGGCTCGTTCGTGCGCAACTTGCTGGCGGAACCGACCAATCGGGTGTTCATCAAGACCCTGGTCGAGATCGCGCAGACATTTGGCCTGGAAACCGTCGCTGAGTGGGTGGCCGACGAGCCCACAGCGCTCCTGCTCGCCGAATTTGGCATCACCCATATGCAGGGCTTCCTGTTCGGCCAACCGATCATGGCCTCATCGCTGCCGGTCGCCTGAGCCACGGCTGTGCCACGACTGCCGCCGTGGCTCAGGCGACTGGCACTCGGACGCTGGCCTCACGCCCGCCGAAGGGTCAGCTCGACCTCACCCAAATGGACACTCTCGCCGTTGCTCAGTGAGGTGAATTCAGCACCGATCCGCTGGCCATTGATCCACGTGCCGTTGGCCGACCCTCGATCGGCGATCTGCAGGCCCGAGTCCGGCCGCCACCGCAGCACGGCGTGGTTCGATGATACGTCTGCGGCTTTGATGCAGATGTTGCAGACGTTCTCGTTGCGCCCGACCGACCACTCCGTCTCGACGGGGGCCCCGGCGGCATTCGTCTTGGGAACCAGCGTGACACTGATCAGCTCGCCGTTTTCACCCTCGCCCGTGACACGCCAAGCGGCCTCCTTGACGCTCGAGTTGGACCCGCCACTGCCGTCGATTTCCCAACGATAACGTTGCGTGCCAAAGCGCAGCTCATCGCCAGGCGCAAATGATGCCGTGCTGATGTTGCGATTGCCAAGCCAGGTGCCATTGGCCGATCCAAGGTCCGTGATCACCAGATTATCGGCCGCATCCAGCGTCAGGCGCGCATGCCGGCGTGACACCGAAGTCTCGTCGAGCACGGCATCACTGACTGTGTCGCGACCCACGATGACCGATTGCCCTTTCATCAGCGCATCGGCTGACAGAACGAGGGGATCGCGCCCCTGCAAGGAGATGAGTCGCGCAGATCGCCCTTGCGGCTCGGTGATGCCGACCGCTGTCGCTGGCCCCGTCGCCTCGTAGGGCAGATCAGCGTCGGCCACGTTCGCGGGCGGGTCCTGCCGCTGCCCGTCTTCGCCACCGCCACGACCGGGCGCCGGCGGACGCGCCGCTCGACGGGTCGGGCGATCGACATCGGGCGCGTTGTGCGGGTCGGAGGCCCCACCGGCAGCGTCCCGGGTGACGGGTCGCGAAAAGACCTGCGATAACCGTTGCGCGGTCTGCTGGACGATTTGTGGCTTGCGGTGCACCGCAAACCCGAGCGCCGCTGCGCCGAGCAGGAGCGCCCAAAGCCCCACGAGGTGGGGCACGTAGTCGGAAACCGTGCCGGGGAAGAAACAGAAGCTCGTCGCAACCGTCGGGACGATCGACTGAGCCCGCATCACCTCCACCAGTTCGCGCGTGTGCACCGAGAAATCCGCTTTGGCGTTCTGATTGGAGCGCGTGAACGTATTCATGCCGACGACATGGCCGCATCGGTTCAGCAACGGCCCACCGCTGTTGCCAGGACTGATGCTGGCGCTATGCAGAATTGTCCTGGCGCGCAGCGCGGCTTGCCCAGGAATCTGGAGCTGGGCGTCGACCAAGCGCTGCACGCGGCCCTGCGTTTTGATCGGCTGCAATTGGCTCATCGAG
>JANOKV010000501.1:0-3378 GCA_031419415.1 Hyphomicrobiales bacterium
TGGCGGCCTTATCCTGTGCTCGGTGACGAGCCAAGGCGAAACCGGCCCCGATGCGGGTGCAGCGTCCTACGGTTCGACGCTCGAGGCTACGTCGGGCCTGTCTGACATGACCCGCGATGGCCGTGGAATCCCGCAAATTACCGGCGTGCTGCTCAACTATCCAGATCAGATCGTGTCGATCTTTGCTGCCGGCATGGTGACGTTGGCCATGATGGAGAAGCGGCGAACCGGCAGGGGTGCACGCCTCGATGTTTCTCAACGTGAACTGGCAACCTTTCTGCTGGGGGAGCACGTTCTCGCAGCAACTGCGGCCGCCGCTCCGGCGCCGGCCGATGCGATGCCACCCGAAAAACCGGTTCTGGCAAAAAATGAGACTGGCGGCTGGAGCCTGCTACACGGCCGAGACGGTAAGCCTAGATCCGTCGCGGGTGGGGATGACATTCTGGCCATGGTGCGCCAAGGACTTGCGAGCATGGCATTCGCCCAATCACCGGACGGTGCGGATGTAAAGGGTACCCCGTTTTCCCTGCCATCTCGGGGTGGGGGGATCGGCCGGCCAGCGCCGCGCCTGGGCCAGCACAATGCGGAAATTTTGAGAGAAGTCTTGGGTCTCGATGCCGAGACGATTGCCGTGCTGGAGGCCAAGGGCGTGCTGGGCACAAAGCCGCGCGACTAGCAGACAAGAAAAGGGGCCATCCGGAAACCGAACGGCCCTAAGTCTTGGGAGGAAACGCCCAAAGGAGGGCTGCGATGCCGGTCGCCCGGCGTCACACCCGCTAGATAGATTTGCGCTGCACCAAGTTCAAGGGTTGTTTTTGTGCATTGCGGCATAAACCGTGCCGATTTCTTGGGCGAAGTACGGCGTCCAATCACAACTCACCGCTAATTCAATGTGTTAGAGCGCTATAAATCGCGCGAGACGAAGCGATGCACGGGACGCTGAGCAGCTATGCGCTCAAAACGCGAACGCCAATTGGGGGTCTGTCCCGAAAAACAAAGCTCCATCCGATGCCACCCGAGTCGTGGGAAATCTCGTGCGATGTGCGCCGCGCCGATCGTACAGATACCGCCATCGCGGATCGCCTGATGCGAGGATGTGGGTCTCACGGCTTTGTCGTTCGAAAGGTTCGCATGATTTGGATTATGAGGCAGCTCATCCCTAAACGACGTATATCGATGGACGGTCTGCCCACGTGCCGAGGAACACCGCCTATGAGCACCGCTGCTCGTCTACCCTATCGAACGCTACTCGAAACGGCCCACGCCTTGGCTGATCTTTCCGGTCAGGTGATCCTGCCCTATTTCCGGCGCCCGATGGCGATCGACAATAAAGCCGCCCAGGGGTTCGATCCCGTCACCGCCGCCGATCGCGGAGCCGAGCGCGCCATCCGTGAGGTGTTGGCCAAGCGACATCCTGAGCATGCCATCCTGGGGGAAGAATTCGGGGCGCAAACGTCCCAATCTCCTTACACCTGGGTCATTGATCCCATCGACGGCACCAAGGCCTTCATTACCGGAATGCCCCTTTGGGGAACGCTGATCGGCGTGACGCATGACGGGCGTGCAACGCTTGGCCTCATGGATCAGCCCTTCACGAGGGAACGGGTTTGGGCCGGACCCGATGCGTCGTTCTGGCGACTGCCGGGGGGCCGTGCCAAACGCATCGCCACCCGGTCGTGCTTGCGATTGGCGGACGCCATCCTGTCGACCACCAGCCCCGATTTGTTCAGCAAATTCGAACGCTCTGCCTTCGAGCGGGTCAAATCCCGGGTCCGCCTGACGCGCTTTGGCGGCGACTGTTATGCGTACTGCCTACTGGCGGCAGGGCACATCGACCTCGTCGTCGAAGCCGGGTTGAAACCGTATGATGTGATGGCGCTGATCCCCATCATCGAGCGCGCCGGCGGGCGCATGACCACTTGGGATGGAGAGCGTCCGGAAAATGGGGGCCGCATCGTTGCTGCCGGCGATCCCGATCTGCATGCGGCAACGCTCGAGGTCCTGGCCGGCTAGTGCCTCCTCATACGAGCTTGAACATCACGACGCCCAGAAGGATGGTGGCGATGCCAACGAGTTCCATGGGCCGGATCGCTTCGCCGAACCAGTAGCGCGACAGGGCCAGTGAAAACACTACCTGCACCTGCGCCACCGACGCCACATAGGAGGCGTTGGCCCAAACCGTCGCCAAGTACCACATGATGGTGCCAACGGCGCTCATGATCCCGAGAAACCAGCCCAGACCGGGGTATTGCGGGATGCGTGCCAATCCCTCGCGCTCGGTGATCAACAGCCAGCCACCGAGGAGGACGACTGAGCACGTCGTCATTGCAGCGCCGGCCATCGCGGCCCGAATGATCGCAGGCGTCGCAGGGTCGAGCGCAGTCATCGCTTCTTTCAAAAACAAGTAGCACACACCGTTGACGAGACCGATGGTGAGCCCGAGGCGCGTCGCTTTGCCAAACAGCAACCCCATGAGACCAATCTCGCCCGCGCGCCAGGCCGTCGCTGGCATGCGTCCCGCCGAAATCACCAGCACGCCGACGACGGTAACGAGAATGGCGATCCAGCCCAAATTCGAGATGTCTTCGGTAAACAGTGCCGTCCCGATCAGCGCGGTGAGCACCACGTCGGATTTGGTCAACATCGTGCCGACGGCAAAGTTGCCGAGCTGGAACAGCCGGATCATCATCGCTGTGCCGAGAAATTGCCCGACGGCGGTAATGGCGGAATAAAGCAGGAAACGTTGGTTCAGCTCGGGGAAACTCGCCCCCATGGCGGCCAGAACGCCGGTCACGTAGAGGATCTGGAACGGAAAGCTGAAGAGAATGCGCACGTAGGTCGAGACGAGGGTCGACAGGTGCTTATTCAGCTCCTTGAGTGCCGCGTAACGCAGAGCCTGGCACAGCGCCGCAGCCACACTCGCGGCGATCCAGAGATGTTCCATCAGCCCCGCGTTTCTTCGTCAGCGCCCACTGAACGCCATGCCTTGTCTCGCATCGCGAACCACCGCAGATTAGGCGCGGTCGCCGACGTGGCAAACTGAATTCATCGGAGAGAACTTTAATGGCGGATCGTGAGCGCGTGGGACTGATCGGCGTTGGCAATATGGGTGGCCCCATGGCGCGATGCTTGGCGAAGCGCGACCATCCCGTGATGCTCTACGACACCCGACCCGACGTGACGGGGGCGCTGGCGGCCGAGAGCAATCTCTTTACCGTCGCGCCCGATTTGAAGGCTATGGGCGCAGAGTGCCGCACGATCATCACCATGCTGCCCGACAGCCGCATCGTACGCCTCGCAACATTCGGCAACGATGGCGCGGGTGGGTTCGCGGCGGGCGCGCGCAGGGGTGGTGTCGTCATCGACATGAGTTCGTCT
>JANOKV010000502.1:0-2866 GCA_031419415.1 Hyphomicrobiales bacterium
TGTCGCTCGGAATGGGTGTGATGGGCCACGCGTGTGGCCGTCGAGGTGATGGCGGCAGGCAAAGCCTCACGCCCCGGCGCCCTCAGGCCGCCGGGCCACTAATTCGCGACTGGAGTATCGAGCGAACGCCTCGTTGCATTGACCCGTTCTAGTAGCCGGGTCGCCCGAGATCAACGGCGGAGTTGGCGGGGCGCGGGCGCACCTCGAAGCGATATGTTGGGTCGAGCGCTACACGTGGCGCGACCCGACCGACGGTTTCACGATCGGGGTCGGGAGCAATCATACGTCACCTGGTTGACCAGAACGACCCTATTCACAGCCCCAGGACTTCCAAAAGCGCCGTATTGTAGGCTTCCGGCTGCTCGTACATGACCCAGTGGCCAGCGTCGGGAACGGTGCGGGTGACGAGTTCGGGGTGATATTCGCGCAGCACCTCGTAGCGGGCCTCGATCGAGGGCCAGGCGGTCTGATCCTCGCCGCCCCACACGGCGTTGAGCGGCACTTGGATTTCCGGCAGGTTGCGCCGAATTTCGTCCGACCGCGCGAACGGTCGCGAGCGGAACCGGGCGCGGCGGATGTTTTCCGATTGCAGCCAGACGGCCAACGGATCGATGCGGCCTGCGTCCTTGAACATCAGCACCTCGAGCAGTCCTCGATGCACGTCCAAGCGCTCGTCCTCGGTCATGCCCTCCATCTCGCGCGGGTATTCTTTACCGGGGCCCTGGGGCAAGCCCAACGCCGCGCAGCCCGTGATGGTGAAACTCGCCACCCGACCTTCGAGGTGCTTGAGCGCAAACGAGGAGACGTGCGCCCCGAACGAGAACGCAACCACGTGCGGTTTTCTCTCGCGCGAAAACAACTGATTGATGCCCAACGCCATGACGGTGCCCAGCCCCGCCGGCGTGTGCGGATGGGGCGGGTAGCCGCTGTCGCCGAGCCCCGGCAGGTCGGCGGCCCACACCTCGCAATGCTGTTTCAGCACCGGAATCGTCTTGATCCAGTGCGTCCACGAGCCCGAACCACCGTGTACCAGCACAACTGGCGTGCCGCTGCCCCACTTGCGCCAGACCATGTCGCCCTCGCCACACGGTGTCGTGTGCACCTCGGCGTCGGCGGATACGGCCGTTGCGATCTCGGCAGGCGTTTTGCCCGAGGCGATCAACTCGGCGAGGGGATCGGTGGTCATGGAAGGTGCGGTCCTGGGATCGATGGCGCTGCGATTGACCACGACCGTAAGCGACGCCAACGGGTCCGCGCAATACGGCTGTTTCCCTCGGGTGCACCCGGCGATTGCCCGCGCGCGGCTTCATGCTAACATCCGGGCCATTGCGGAGCAGTCGACCACAGCCGTCGGTTTCAGGGAG
Organism: Hyphomicrobiales bacterium; assembly: GCA_031419415.1. Lineage (GTDB taxonomy): Bacteria > Pseudomonadota > Alphaproteobacteria > Rhizobiales > Hyphomicrobiaceae. The sequence continues at coordinate 1,365 of JANOKV010000502.1, forward strand.
GACGCACATCATGGCCACGGGAACACGAGATCGCGCGACCCAGGTGAGCGTGCGCAAGTTGCATCCTGCCCTGGGCGCGGAAGTGCGGGGCATGGACTTTACTGCGCCCCTGTCGCCGGAGACGGTAACGGCCATCGAACGGGCCTGGGCCGAGCATCTCGTGTTGGTGTTTCCCGACCAGCCTGTCACAGACCAGCAGCACGTCGATGTGACCCGTTACTTCGGCGAGCCGGAGGTTTTCCACCAGAACATCATCAAGTCGAAGACGGTGGCTGAAATTTTCCGCGTCGCCAACACCGACGAGGACGGCAACCTGATGGCGTCCGCGCACCCGACGATGCGCCAACTCTCCGGAGCGCGGGAATGGCACACGGATTCGAGTTATCGCGACCGCCCCGCCATCGGCTCCCTGCTGCACGGCATCGAGGTCAGCCGCACGGGTGGCCTCACGTGCTTCACGAACATGTACGCTGTCTACGAGGCCTTACCCGAGCATTTGAAATCGAAAGTGCAAGGTCGTCGCGCCCGTCATGATTTCGGCATGCTGAGCCGCAAGCTCGGCGCCCGTGAACCGACGGAAGCCGAGCGCATGGCGATGCCGGCGGTATGGCAGCCAATGGTGCGCCGACATCCCGTCACCGGGCGCACGTCCCTCTATATCAGCCCGATTTACAACGACGCGATCGAGGGCATGGACCCCGAGGATGCCGTCAGTCTCATCGCCGAGCTGACCGAATTCGCCGGCCAACCCCGCTTCGTCTACGAGCATCAATGGGAAACCCACGACATCATGATGTGGGATAACCGCTGCACCATGCACTACGTGACACCCCACGACCCGATGGAACGCCGTGTGATGCATCGGACGACAATTGCGGGCGATGCGAAGGTGGTGGCCGCTTGACGGTATTGGCATCCAGCCCCACGGCCGGATGTCGGGAACTTCCGTCGCCGGGCATTGATCAATCCGACGTGATATCTGCGCGTCGGATCACCCCAACGTCGCGCCCCCAATCCTTGGTGATGCGGCGGCGCAATCGCCGGCAACAGTGACTTGCCCTCTGAAAGAATATCCGTCGATCACGCAGCCACCCCAAACTCGGGGCCTCGCGCAACGCCGGGCGGCGCATTACCCAAGATAATTCAGAAGTTTGCCTCTTGAAGTGGCGGAGACGATATCCGTATAACTACTGTTTCCCTCAGTCCGCGAACGTCCAGTTACCTCTCTGAATATAATGATTTCTCGTGGACATCGTCCATAGCCGACTTCCTTTGCTCGCCTATGACCGCCTAAAATGTTGGGGCCGAAGTTGGGGCCGATCAAAATTCAAGAAGCGAGCACTCATGGCACGATCACTCCACAAATTGAATGCGCTGGAAGTCAGCAAGTTGGCAAAGCGGTCGAGCACTGGCAGGCACAGTGACGGGGGCGGGCTTTACTTGGCGATCGACAGCGCTGGGCGGAAACGCTGGATTTTCCTCTACCGCGACCGCCAATCGAA
>JANOKV010000503.1:0-52581 GCA_031419415.1 Hyphomicrobiales bacterium
CAAGGGCATTCGCTATGTCGCGTCATGGGACGACAAAGAGCCTTCGATCCACGTTGGGCACACCAATCCCAGCCAGTTTCTCTACCAGGACGACAAGGCCTTCCACGAAGGATTTGCCGTGCTGGGTAAACTCGGTCTGACATTCGACGCGTGGCTCTATCACACAGGCCTGCCCACTGTGATCGCGCTCGCGCGCAAATTTCCGAGCCAACCGATCGTGCTCGACCATTGCGGCGGGCCACTCGGATTAGGCTGGTACGCGGGCAAGCGCGACGAGATCTTCGCCGACTGGAGCAAAAATATCCGTGAGCTGGCCAAGTGCCAAAACGTCATGATCAAGCTTGGCGGCCTGGGCATGCGCGTGAACGGCTTCGATTTCCACGCGCGGGCCACACCGCCCACGTCGGAAGTATTGGCGGCTGCGTGGCGGCCCTACATCGAGACGTGCATCGAAGCGTTCGGGCCGAGCCGCGCCATGTTCGAAAGCAACTTCCCCGTAGACAAGCTTTCGGGCAGCTACGCGGTTTATTGGAACGCCTTCAAGCGGCTGGCGTCAGGCGCGTCCGATGCGGAAAAAGCACAACTCTTCCGCGAGACGGCCCGCACGTTCTACGGCCTGCCATGACAATGTGACGGCTGTGGCGGTGGCGGCGCAATACGCTGACGTTATTGCGCCCGGGCTGATCAAAACGTCGTGCGAATGCTCGTTTTGGTCAGGTGGTCGATCGCCATCAATTCGCGCATCAGGCCCTCGAACGCTTTCAGCGGCACCATGTTGGGGCCATCCGAGGGAGCATTGTCAGGGTCTTGGTGGGTTTCGATGAAGAGGCCCGCGACGCCGACGGCGACCGCGGCGCGCGCCAACACCGGTACGAATCGGCGATCCCCACCGCTGGATGTTCCCTGGCCTCCCGGCTGCTGCACCGCATGCGTGGCATCGAAAATCACCGGCGCGCCCGTCTCGGCCAGGATGGCCAGCGCCCGCATGTCGACGACGAGGGTGTTGTAGCCGAACGACACGCCGCGCTCGGTGACGAGCACGTTGGCATTGCCGCTGTCTGTGACCTTGGCCACGACATTGCGCATGTCCCAGGGGGCGAGGAACTGGCCCTTCTTGATTTTCACGACCTTGCCGGTACGCGCTGCGGCAACGAGCAGGTCCGTCTGGCGGCACAGAAATGCCGGGATCTGCAGGACATCGACGTGGGGCGCCAGGATACGGCATTGCTCGGGCTCGTGCACGTCGGTCACGACGGGCAGGCCCAGCGTTAGGCGGATCTCGTCGAATACGGCGAGCGCTCCGTCGAGGCCGATGCCGCGTTTGCCCGAAAGAGATGTGCGGTTGGCTTTATCGAAGCTCGATTTATAGACGAGGCCGAGGCCCAGTCGCGTCGCGATCTCTTTCAGGCCGGACGCCATTTCGAGCGCGTGCGCGCGGCTCTCCATTTGGCAGGGACCGGCAAAGACCGCCAGCGGGCGATCCCGCGCGAACGTCACTGGGCCGACGGAGACGACCGGATTGGGCGTGAGTGAGGTTGTTTTCGTCATGCCCCATCATAACAGCCCCGACCCGAGTGAACGAGTGCGCTGCAGTCGCGGTCATCAGCCCCATTTTCCAGCCGTCGTCTCACTTCTTCTTCGGCCCCTTGCGCAAGGGCACGGCGCCGTGCGCGGCGAGTTTCTCGAAGCGGGGCAGGTCGTCGTGGATGTCGAACCAGGACACCTGCTCCCCGATGTGGGCGTGCCCTGTGGGTGGCCACTTCGAGGGATCATCGAGGGTTCCGTGGAAGAGGTGGACTTCTTTCGGCCAGCGGGCGCCGGCATAGGCCATGGGCGAGCCACACTTAGGGCAGAAATAGCGCTGCACGCCGAGCGAGGACTCATACACGGCCGGGTCACCCTTGAGATATCGAAATTGATCGATATTGACGCCGACATAAGTTGCAACCGCCGAGGAGACCGCACGTCGGCAGCTTTCGCAATGGCAATGCATGACCCACTTGGGCGCACCCTCGAACTCATACTCGAGATAGCGGCATTGACAGTGTCCCTGGGTCACCTGCTTCGACCGGGTCATTGATGTCATACCTCCTGCGCACGCGAAATGGTAGATCGCTTACGGGCTCGAGCCCTCGAACCACGACTATACGGCCTCGGTGGGAGTGTGTCGCGAATTCCGTATTGTTTCGTGAATCCCTCGTATGCGCGTTTGACCCGCACTGCCCCACGCCGATACGGTCGCGCCAAGCAATGCCTGATGCCTGACGTACGGAGACGGACCCATGCCGAGCCTCGAGACGACCCTGCGGGGGTTAGCTGCAGAGCGCATCGATCTGCGCCCACCCTGGACCCGAGGCAGCCGACCCGTGGTCTTTCATCACGGTATCGGCACGAATCGGGACATCTGGGCGGGATGGTTACCGGCCATCGCCGGTAAGCGGCCCTGCGTGCGGTTCGACTTGAAAGGTTACGGTCAATCAATCGTTCCTCCAAAAGACCACGTCTGGTCGATGGACGACCTCGTCGCCGACCTTGGCGAAGTCATGGACTTGGCGGGATCGGGGCCCGTGCATCTCGTGGGTGAATCGCTCGGCGGGACGGTTGTGCTGGCCATGGCCGCCCGCCACCCCGACCGCGTCGCTTCCGCGACGGTGAGCAACACGGCCTATAAGGGGGCCGGCATTCAATACGTCAAAGGGTGGCGAGAGGAGTTTCGCCGTCGCGGCGTGCGCACCTGGAGCCGGGACATGATGGACAAGCGGTTTGTGCCGGGCACGCTCGACGAGGCGCGGCGCTCCTGGTTCGAAGCCGAGCAGGAAAAATCGCCCGATCATGTAACCGTCGGCTACGGCGAACTGCTTGCCGGCACGGACCTGACGGCAGAGCTGCCCCGCATCAAGGCGCCGCTACTGGTCCTGATGCCGGATCGCAGTCCGTTCGTCACAGCGCGCATGGCCGTGGAACTCGCCGAGCACATCCCGCACGCAGAGGTCTGCATGTTTCCCGGCGCACGCCACGGGTTGCCTTTCTCCCATGCCGCCGAATGTTCCGAGCGGCTGGCGCATTTTCTCGACAGAGCCGAGCGAGGCGAAACGGGGCGGGCGGCGCTGCCAGCTCGGTGACAGGTAGAACAGCGTGAAACGGTGGGCGGCACGAATCCTGAAATTGGCGGTAGCGGTGATCGCTAGCGTTCTCGCACTTATGGTCGCCTATAAGTTCGTCGATCCCCCAACGACGCCGACGTGGCTCGTGAGCGCGCTCCTGCAAGAGCCAGTCGAACAGAGATCGGTGCCGCTGCACGGCATCTCGCGGCACTTGATCGAAGCCGTGATCGCAGCGGAAGACGGCCGGTTCTGCACGCACGGCGGCGTCGACTTCGCACAACTGGGGAAAGTGCTCGAGGAGTCCGGCGCGGGGTTTTCTCGGGGCGCCAGCACAATTTCGATGCAGCTCGTCAAGAACGTCTTTCTGTGGCCACAACGCAGTTACGTGCGTAAGGCGCTCGAAATCCCCCTCGCGCTGGCCTTGGACCTGATCCATACGAAACGGCGTATTCTCGAGATGTATCTCAACATTGCCGAATGGGGACCGGGGATTTATGGCGCGGAGGCCGCCGCCCGCTATCATTTCAACAAGCCCGCATCTCAACTGACGGCTGCCGAAGCAGCACGCCTCGCCGTCTCTCTCCCCAACCCGACCCAGCGTGATGCAGCCGACCCCGAACCCCGGGTTCTGCGCCTGGCCGGGATCATCGCCGCCCGCGTGCGCACCGGCGTCAATACGACGTGCCTCGTCGATTGACGGATATCCCGGCGCGCGGAGGCGTGTATTCTGCCGATCTGTCATCAATGGGGACCGACCATGCCGACCCGCCCACAGCAACAGATACCTGCCTTCTACCACCGCCGGATTGGCGACATCGTCGTCACCTCGCTGAGTGACGGGACACTCGAGCGCACGAACGAAATGATGCTTGGCGTGCCCGCCGACGAGGGACAGCGCTGGCTCGGGGCGGCGTTCCGCTCCACCTTCGTTCTATCGATCAACGCTTTCCTCATCTACTCGGGCTCGCGGATCGCTCTGGTCGAGACTGGGTCTGGAGATTACCTCGGGCCCGCCGCCGGCCATTTGCTCGCCAATTTGAAAGCCGCAGGCGTATCGCCCACTGACATCGATACGATCCTGCTGACCCACATGCACCCCGACCATTCGGCGGGACTGACCGACCTGGCGACGGGAAAACCGCACTATCCCAAAGCTGAACTCGTCGTGCACGAAACCGAGCCCAAACACTGGTTCGATGACGCGGCCATGGCGCGTGGGACCGAACGCGAAAAAAAGCTGATGTTCCAGCAAGCGCGCGAGCAGACGCTGCCGTACCGCGACCGCATGCGCACCTTTACGAAGGGCGACGTGTTTCCCGGCGTGACCGCCATCGCCGCGCATGGCCACACGCCGGGGCATACGGCCTATCTCATCGAGTCCGGCGGCGAGCGGCTTTTAATCTGGGGCGACGTTGTGCACATGCCGGAAGTGCAGGTGTCGCGCCCCGAGATCTCCATGGTCGTCGATACCGACCCGAGTGCTGCCGCCGCCACCCGCCGCCGAATGTTCGATATGGTGGCGAGCGAACGGTTATTGGTCACGGGTATGCACATGCACTATCCGGGTTTCGGGCATGTGGCAAAGGACGGCGCGACCTATCGCTTCGTGCCGGAGGCGTGGCGTCAGAACATGTAACCCTGGATCAGCGCTCGACAGCACCGCAGCCTGCGTGGCAAGCGTTATAGTCAATGAGTCATATCGCTTGGTGATGCAGATGTGGTTGCCCCACAGCGCGAAAAAAGCGTTCGTTCGAGCCTTTCTCGCCGCACTATTCGTATGGTGTGCTGGCGCGGCTTATGCACGGGCCAGCGCGACTCCCGTCATCGCGGTGGCGTCCGATTTGCAGTTCGCCATCGTGGACGTGGCTGAGGCCTTCCGCAAGAAGACCGGCAGCGCCGTGCGGCTGTCTTTTGGGTCTTCGGGAAATTTTGCGCGGCAGTTGCGTCAAGGCGCGCCGTTCGAGCTGTTCCTATCGGCCGACGAAACCTACATCGATGACTTGGCGCGAGACGGCGTGATGCGCGACCCGGGGCGGCTTTACGCCATCGGTCGTCTCGCGCTCTTCGTGCCTAAAGGCTCGCCACTCGTTTCGGACAGCACTCTGGACGATCTCGCGGCGGCGCTTTCCGATGGCCGGTTGAAGAAATTCGCAATCGCCAATCCCGAGCATGCCCCCTATGGGCGGCGCGCCGAAGAGGCGCTGCGCCACCGGGGGGTGTGGGACGCGATATCTGGCCGCCTCGTTTTGGGTGAAAACGTGTCTCAAGCGGCACAATTCGCAACTTCAGGCAACGTCCAGGCCGCCATCCTCTCCTACGCGCACGTGCTGTCGCCGAAAATCGCCACGCTCGGCAGTTTCGCCCTCATCCCCGAAACGTGGCATCGGCCGATCCGCCAGCGGATGGCCTTGACGAAAACGGCTGGACTGGTAGCCGAAGCCTTTTACACGTTCGCGCAAACCCCGGCAGCGCGCGCGATTTTCCGCGCACATGGTTTTGCGTTGCCAGACGAAGCGACGCAATAGCGAGAAACAGCCGCGTGCTGAACCGAGGTGGCAGATGGATTGGGTGGCGCTGACGCTGTCGTTGAAGCTAGCGCTGATGACGGTGCTCGTGCTGTTGCCGCTCGGTATCGTGGCGGGGCGATGGCTCGCCTATCGACAGTTTCCCGGCAAGGCCTGGGTCGAAGCAGCCGTCGCGTTGCCGTTGGTGCTGCCACCGACGGTGCTGGGGTATTATCTGCTCGTGGTCTTCGGTGCGGCCTCGCCACTGGGCCAACTCTGGCAGTCGATGGTGGGGCGGCAATTGGTGTTTTCGTTCGAAGGCCTGCTGATCGCCTCTGTGATCTTCAACATTCCTTTCGCCATTCAACCCGTCCAACGCAGCTTCGAGACCATCCCACCCGAAGTGCGCGAAGCCGCCGCTTGTTGCGGAATGACGCCTTGGCAGTCGCTGCGTCGCGTGGAGTTACCGCTGGCATGGCCCGGCGTTCTGACGGCGATGGTGTTGAGTTTCGCCCATACGCTGGGTGAGTTCGGCATTGTGCTGATGGTGGGAGGAAGTATCCCCGGCGAAACGCGCACGATTGCAATCTCGATTTACGACCGTGTGCAGGCTTTCGACGACGTGTCGGCCGCCCAGATGTCTGCGTTTCTGCTGGCGCTATCGCTCGTGGCGGTGGCCCTAGCGTTCGGATTTTCGCGGCGTATCGGCCGGCAGTTCGGGTGAAGCATGCGGGGCCTCATCGTCACGTTGCATGACGACACGCCCATCCCGCTGGCGGTCGATTTCACCTGCGCGCCTGGGCAGATGATAGCGCTCGTCGGTCCCTCGGGGAGTGGCAAGTCGACCATTCTGCGATCGATCGCGGGACTGTATCGACCGGGCCGCGCCCACGTGCGTGTCGACGCCGAGGTCTGGCAAGACACCGCATCCGGCACGCACGTCCCGACATGGCAGCGCCGGGTCGGCTTGGTGCCACAGAGCTATGCCCTGTTCCCCCATTTGACGGCGCGTGCCAATGTCGAGGCTGCCCTCGGGGATCGTGACACCGCCGCTGCCGCCAAACGTGCCGACGAACTTCTGGCGCTGGTCAACCTGCACGGTCTCGAGAACCGTCGGCCGGCAGAACTGTCGGGTGGCCAGCAACAGCGCGTCGCCGTTGCGCGCGCGCTCGCTCGGGAGCCCGCCGTGCTGCTGCTCGATGAACCGTTTTCCGCCGTCGACAAGCTGACGCGCGGCCGCCTCTACCAGGAATTGGCGGGGATGCGCGCGCGTCTTGCCATGCCAATCGTGCTGGTGACACACGACCTCGACGAAGCGCTCATCTTGGCCGACAGCATGTGCCTGCTGCAGCGGGGACGCATCCTACAGCAAGGCCGTCCGCTCGATCTCGTCCATCGTCCCTCGACGTTGGAGGCCGCACGCCTCGTGGGCCAGCGCAACATCTTCCCGGCGCGTGTGATTGGCCACGATACAACGCAGAGCATGACGTTACTGGAATGGCGCGAACGCCGCCTGACGGCCCACCATCAACCCCAGTGGTTAGCGGGAACCGACGTTTCGTGGCTGGTCCCGCCGTCGCGCGTGCTGCTGCATCGGCGCGATCGACCCTCGCGAGGCGAGGCCGAAAATCCGGTGACTGGCACGATCACCAGTCATGTCGCGCTCGGCGACACGACGATATCGACCGTGCAGCTCGAAGGGGCGGAAGGCCGCGCCCTGACGTTTCACGCCCCGCGCCATGTGGCCGAGCGCAATGCCATCGCCGTCGGCGTGAGCGTCGGGCTGTCGATCCTGCGCGAAGCCATCCACATCATGCCGGCGGGAACGCCCATGCGGAAATAGCGGTCGGCGTCCAACTCAACTGCGGTTCTTGCGGTCGCGAACCTCGCCGAAAACCTCCCAGTCGGCGGCATTTTCCATGCCGAGCCGTTTGCGGATGGCCGCACTCTGTGGGCGCAGGAACGGATTGGTGGCGAGTTCCAGATCGATCCGCGTCGGCAGGGTGGGCTTGCCAGCCGCGACCAGCTTCTCGATCTCCGCAGTCCGCTTTTTCAGCGCCTCGTTCTCCGGCTCGATCGTCATCGCGAAACGGGCGTTGGAGAGCGTATATTCGTGCCCGCAGTAAACCACGGTCTGGGGTGGCAACGCGGCAAGCTTCACCAACGACTGCCACATCATCTCCATGGTGCCCTCGATGACACGCCCACACCCGACAGCGAAGAGAGTGTCACCTGCGAATGCCACATCGGACGACGGGATCCAGTAAGTAATGTGGCCTGCCGTATGCCCTGGCGTGTCGAGGACGCGCACTTCGCAGTCCGCGAACGCGAACGTGTCGCCCTCGCCCACGGTCTTGTCGAGACCTTTGATTTTCGCCGCTTCAGCCCTGGGTCCGATTACCGTGGCCCCCGTCTCCGCCTTGAGCGGTTCCACGCCTTGGGTGTGATCGGCGTGGTGATGCGTGACGAAAATGTGGGTCAAGTTCCAGCCCTTGGCGCGTAGAGCTTGGCGCACCGGCTCGGCTTCCGGCACATCGATGGCCGCCGTCAGACCGCTGGCGGCATCGTGAACGAGAACGCCGTAATTGTCCTTGAGGCACGGAAACTGATGGACGTCCAGCTTTGCCATTTCGGCATCTCCTTCGCGCGACCGGATTGACGTGCGCGCAGCGCACTGCCAGCCAGCATCCTACCTTAAATATCTGCCCGAGAACACCAATAGGCCCTCGCCGCCGCCGTTTGTCCCGTTCAGTAATGGATTTCTAGGCAGCACGTCCACAGCCTCGATCCGGCTGTCATGTGACTGTCACGCAGCCCGGCTATAGCCCCGTCCAGGAGCGGGAAGGTTCGGCCCGAGTCCGCCGCGCACTGCGCGATCCGGACCCCCGAATTTAGGAGGCATTATGCGCTCTTTCGTATTGGTCGCAGCTCTCGCCACTGCCCTGCCGGCAGCCGCTCTCGCCCAGGCCGTTCAGCTCGACCCCGCACTGGCGGACTACAAACAAGTCTCGGGCGTATCGGGATCGCTCAAGTCCATCGGGTCGGACTCGCTCAACAACCTGATGACGTTGTGGGCGGAAGGCTTCCGCGCCAGCTATCCCAACGTCCAGATCGAAATCGAAGGCAAGGGCTCGACGACCGCCCCGCCGGCCCTGGTCGCCGGCACCGCCCAGTTCGGGCCCATGTCGCGCCCCATGAAAGGCGCCGAGATCGACAGCTTCGAAAAGAAGTTCGGCTACAAACCGACGGCCATTCGCACCGCCGTCGACGCGCTGGCCGTTTACGTCCACAAAGACAACCCGATCAAGTGCCTGAGTCTCCAGCAGGTCGACGCGATGTTCTCCAAGACGCGTCGCGGTGGCGAAAAGGCCGACATTGCCACGTGGGGTCAACTCGGATTGACGGGAGACTGGGCGGCACGCTCCATCTCGCTCTATGGGCGCAACTCAGCTTCGGGCACATATGGCTACTTCAAAGAAGTCGGCCTTTTCAACGGCGACTACAAGGATAGCGTCAAGGAGCAGCCGGGCTCGTCGACCGTGGTGCAAGGTGTGGCTTCCGACATCGCCGGCGTCGGATACTCCGGCATCGGCTATAAAACGGCCGACGTGAAATCCGTACCCATATCGGCCAAGACCGGCGAAACCTGCTACGATGCGACAGCGGAGAACGCCTATGCCGGAGATTTTCCCATCGCCCGGTTTCTCTACGTCTACGTCAATCGCAACCCCGCACAGCGGCTCGATCCTGTCCGCGCCGAGTTCATTCGCTACATGCTGTCAAAGCAGGGCCAGCAAGCCACCCTCAAGGACGGTTACTTTCCGGTGGCTGGAATGACCGCCAAGGCCGATCTCAAAGCCGCCGGCCTCGAAAAGTGAGCTTGCACGTGCAGCCTGCTGTAAACTGTTCGTTGGCGGTGTCGGACGCCCGGAGATTGTGATGGACGCGCGCACCGACCCCGAACACCGCGAGCCTTCTGCGCGACCGTCGCGGCGATCGCATCAGACCCGTTGGTCCGTCAAGGCAATGGACAAGGCCGCCGATTGGATCATCAAGATCGGCGGCATCTTCGTCATTCTCGCCGTGTTCGGCATCATGGCATTTCTGGTGCGCGTGGTCGTACCGCTCTTCACGGGTGGGCACCTCGAAGCCCGCACCCAACACAACTACGCCAACGTCGGCGAAACCGTGCTCGCCGAAACTGACGAGTATCATACGGTCCTCGCACTCGTGCAGCGCGACGGGACGGTGCGCATATCGCATCTCCTCACCGGTCAGCCGCTGAAGCCGACCGCCTTCGATTTCGAGGGGCGCAAAGCAACTGCCTTTGCCCGCACGCTAACGACAGGCGATTTTGCCTTCGGCTTCGAGGACGGCAGTGTCGCGTTCGGCAAGCTGACGCTGGCCGCGACGATCCTCACCGCCGCCGACCTACCCAAGGATGCGACGACCCTGGGGGAACGCGATTGGACGGACGGGTCGGCTGTTTTTTCCCGCATCCCTGGAAACCAGATCCGCCGCGTCGAAGCTTCCATCGAGTTGCAGCCACCGCAAAAAATATCCGATCGCCCGATCGTATCGATCGACTATCACATCGCCGGCACAACCGAGCGACCGACGCGGACGTTCGTCACGATCGACGCTGCGAGAAGCGTGCGCCTGTCGCGCGCCGAGAGCCGTATCAACACCATGACCGGTGCAGTGCGCACCAACCTGGCGACCACCGACCTTCCTGATCTGCCCGCCGACATCGAATTGAAGAGCGCTTTCACCGTCGATGCGGGCGATCAAGTTTATCTGCCAGACGTGAGTGGAACGATCTGGCGCTACGACACCCGCGACTTCAAGGCTCCCAGACTTGCCGAAAAAGTGAAACTTCTGCCCGATGGCATTCAACTCACCGCGATCAGTTTTCTGATCGGCGAGCAGTCCCTCGTCGTCGGCGGCTCGGACGGCAGGGTGTATGTCTACTTTAGGTTGCTCCGCGCCGACGCCCAATCGACGGACGGATTTACGCTCGTACGTGCGCACAGCCTCGAGACGCAACCCGCCGCCGTCATAGGTATCGCGCCCAGTCCCCGGTCGAAAATGTTCGCCACCGCCGACATCTCGGGCGCCGTTTGGCTACGCCATTCGACCTGTCGGCAAACGCTTTTGATACTCCCCGGCGCGAGCCCCGCGGAACAAACGTCGACGCTGCTGATGGGCCCCCGCGAAGACAGCATCATCGCCGTATCGCCATCGGGGCGCACGACCACCTGGCAAGTGAATGTGCCCCATCCAGAGACGACCTGGAGCACGATCTTCGGACGCGTCTGGTACGAAGGCTATGATGCGCCGGGACTTACGTGGCAGTCTTCTTCCGGTACGGATCAATTCGAGCCCAAATTCAGCCTCGTGCCGCTGATCTTCGGGACGCTGAAAGCCACATTCTACGCGTTGTTGTTCGCCGTGCCGATCTCGCTCGCCGCCGCCATCTATACGAGTGAGTTCGTGCCGCCCTCCGTGCGTCAGACCGTCAAACCCGCCATGGAGATGATGGCGTCACTTCCTTCGGTCGTCTTGGGCTTCGTTGCCGCGCTGATCCTCGCTCCATTGGTCGAAACCTGGATCGCGGCCGTGCTCATGCTATTCGTGGCAATTCCGCTATCCCTGCTCGTTGCGGGATATCTGTGGCAATTCATACCGGGCCATCTCGCCCGCCGTTGGCAAGGCCTGATGCGCTTCGTCGTGATTATCGCCGTGGTCTGCACCGGCGGCTGGCTCGCGTTTCAGCTCTCAGTCCCGCTCGAGTCACTGCTGTTTTCCGGCAACCTCAAAGCCTGGGCCAACCGCGATATTGGTTCAGGCATTCCCTTCACGGCGCTGGTCCTAACGCCCGTCACGGCGCTCGGACTGGCCGTTATCCTGCGCGGCAGTGTGGGCGACGCGGTGGCCCAACGGATGCGGGGTGTTTCACCGAGGATGGCTGCTGCCATCGATCTGGGCCACTGGGTCGTCCACCTCATGGTCGCCGCTCTCCTGGCACTGATCGTTGCCTGGACCCTTGCCGCACTGGGCTTCGATCCGCGAGGCGGCGTGGTCGCTACCTACGTTCAACGCAACACTTTGATTGTCGGCTTCGCCATGGGTTTTGCCGTCATACCGATCATCTACACGATCAGCGAAGACGCGCTCAACGCCGTGCCCGAGCATTTGCGCGCGGCGGCCCTCGCCTGTGGCGCCACGCCGTGGCAGACCGCGACCCGTGTCATTCTGCCGACCGCCCTGTCAGGTGTATTCGCAGCCGTCATGATCGGCATGGGCCGGGCAGTCGGTGAAACCATGATCGTGGTCATGGCGGCAGGAAATACGCCCATTCTCGAATGGAACGTGTTCAACGGCCTGCGCGCACTGTCAGCCAACATCGCCGTCGAACTGCCCGAAGCGGTCAAGGACGGCTCGCTCTACCGCATGTTGTTTCTGGCCGCGTTGACGCTGTTCGTCATGACCTTCATCGTCAACACCATCGCCGAGGTGATCCGCCAGCGCTTCCGCAAGCGCGCCGTCTCCCTCTAGCACGCAGACCGAGGATATCGCTGTCATGCCCGGCACGACTGCCGAAAAACAATTGGCGGATGACGGGGAAGCGCTGCCCGAACGGGGCCGAACCCGCCGCGAGCGCGCGACAGATCTCGCCGCCAATGGCGAGCCGGCGCAATGGCTACTGGGCGGCGCATTGGCCGTCGGGCTCGCCATGATCGTGGGCCTTCTCGGCCTCATCATCTGGAATGGGATCGTCACTTTTTGGCCCAAACCGATCGAAGTCGTGACATTGACCACCGGCGCCGTCATCGCCGGCGAGCCGATCCGATCGGAGGCCTACAAAGTCCCCGCCGACACCCTCGCGGCGCTACCCGTGGAAACGCGCGCCACCATTGAGCGCAACGCGGGCTTCGCCAATCGGACGCTCTACAAGGTCGGAAATTTCGATATCTACAACGACGACTTTCGCTGGATCTCCGACTTCGAGGCAACCGCACGGACGCAGCCCGCTGGCCAAGTCTATCTAGAGCGAATGGAATGGGGTGTCGCCATCGGCCGCATCACCAAGATCATCGCTGACGGCCGTGACGTGACGGGTGATCGCGCAGCCATTGCGGTGGCCCACGACGCGGCGCGACGACGCTGGGATACGATCCGCCACATCGAACGGCGCCGCATCGGCGATATCAACCACGAAATCGAACGCGAACGGTTGGGCCTGCGCAAGCTGGCACTGCACAGTGGAGGGTCGAGCCCCGCCTACGAAATGGCGGAACGCCAATCCACTACGCACATCGCAGAACTGGGTGCACGCTACGCCACACTTGCTGCCGAAGCGGCCGATCTCAAGAAAAGAAACGAAAACTCGACCCTGACATTCACCGAAATCGGTGGCGTGGAGAAGGCGCACAAGCTCTCCGAAATCGTGCGATTTTACGCGGCCAACGAAATCGGCCTCGTCGCGAAGCTGCGCATCTATCTGTCGCGGTGGGCGGAGTTCCTCACCGAAGAGCCGCGCGAAGCCAACACCGAAGGCGGGGTGTTGCCGGCCATCTTCGGCACCTTCACGATGACGTTGTTGCTGGTCGTCATCGTTGCGCCGTTCGGCGTCATCACGGCCCTCTATCTGCGCGAGTACGCGCGGCAAGGCCCGCTCGTGTCGGCCGTGCGTATTTCTGTGAACAACCTCGCGGGCGTGCCTGCCATCGTCTACGGCGTCTTTGGTCTGGGCTTTTTCGCCTACATCCTGGGAGGCACGATCGACCAGATCTTCTTCCCCGAGCGCTTGCCCAATCCCACGTTCGGTACCGGTGGCCTGCTCTGGGCTGCCTTGACGCTCGCGTTGTTGACGGTTCCTGTCGTCATCGTCGCGACGGAAGAAGCCTTGGCGTCCGTGCCCCGCTCGACGCGGGAAGGGGCACTCGCCTGTGGCGCGTCCAAATGGCAGATGATCCAGCGCATCGTGCTGCCGCGCGCCATGCCCGGCATAATGACCGGCCTGATCCTGGCGATGGCGCGTGGGGCGGGTGAAGTCGCGCCCCTCATGCTGGTGGGCGTCGTCAAGCTCGCGCCCGAGCTGCCGATCGATCACCACTTCCCCTACATTCACCTCGAGCGCAGCTTCATGCACTTGGGCTTCCACATCTACGATGTCGGCTTTCAGTCGAGGAATTCCGAGGCCGGAAAGCCCATGGTATTCGTGACGACGCTGCTGCTCATCGCGCTGATCTTCGTCATGAACATCACAGCCATCATGGTCCGCAACCGCCTCAAGCGTCGGTTCCAGGGCGCCACCTTCTGATCCGAAAGTAGACAGCCATGACCGCGACGACGCTCAGTCCCGACAAGACCGCCTACCACGTACAAGCCGGACCGGATGGCGAGAGCTTCACGGTGGCCGACTTCAATCTATGGTACGGCGCCAAACAGGCCCTCTTCGACATCGACATGAAACTGCAGCGTGGGCTCGTCACCTCTATCATCGGTCCGTCCGGTTGCGGGAAATCGACCCTGCTTCGTTGCATGAACCGCATGAATGATCTCGTCGAAGGATTGCGCGTGTCGGGTAGCATGGCTCTGGACGGGTCCGACATCTATGCGCCTGGCATCGATGTTATCGCGCTGCGCAAACGCATGGGCATGGTGTTCCAGAAGCCCAATCCTTTCCCCATGTCGATCGCCGAGAACGTCATCTTCCCACTGCGCGTCGACGGCGTGCGTGACAAGACCATCCTCGAGGAAACCACCGAGCGGGCCCTACGGGGCGCGGCGCTCTGGGACGAGGTCAAGGATCGCTTGAAGGAAAGCGCCCTGGGACTTTCAGGCGGCCAGCAGCAGCGGCTGTGCATCGCGCGCGCTGTCGCTGGCGATCCCGAAGTTCTGCTGATGGACGAGCCTTGCTCCGCACTCGATCCGATCGCGACCAGCCGCATCGAGGAATTGATCGACGAACTCAAGGGCCGCTACACCATCATCATCGTCACCCACAATATGCAGCAGGCGGGGCGCGTTTCCGACAATACGGCCTTCATGTATCTCGGCCGCCTGATCGAGTACGGCGACACCCAAACCATCTTCACCGGCCCCAAACTGCGCCGCACCCAAGACTACGTCACCGGCCGATTCGGCTGACGAACCGACGGACGAACGGCGCCAATTCTGTCCGTGATTTTCCGAAGGTCGCGTTTGTGGTGCGGCCAGCCTCCTCCGGGTGTTCATCGCGGGGGGCGTGCGCTATAAGTCGCCTCGTCCGACGCCTTGGACTATCGCCAGGGAAGACGGAGGTCGTGCTTTGGCCCCACCCCCGTCCATGATTATGGAGAGCTCCGGTTGATCGACGCCAGCGCCTTCGATCTGATCCTGAGGGGGGATCCTGCGCTCTATGCCATCGTCAGACTCTCGCTGATCGTGACGATGGCTGCCACCGCCTTTGCAGCACTTGTCGGCTTTCCCGTGGGCGCCGTCGTCGCGCTAACGCGGTTTCCAGGGCGCACGGCCCTCGTCGTCGGTCTAAACGCCATGATGGGCCTGCCGCCGGTCGTCGTCGGCCTGACAATCTACTTGCTGTTGTCGCGTTCGGGGCCCCTCGGCGATCTGGGTTTGCTATTCACACCGTCCGCCATGATCATCGCGCAAGCGATCCTCATTGGTCCGATCATCGCCGCCTTGACCCGCCAGGTGATCGAGGATTTGTGGGCCGAGTATCGCGATGAATTGACGGCGATGGACTTGGGCGCGTTGGCCAGAATGCGGGCACTGCTGTGGGATGCCCGATTTTCACTCGCTACGATCGCACTTGCCGGATTCGGCCGTGCGTCGGCGGAGGTTGGCGCCGTGATGATCGTCGGGGGCAATATCGATGGCTTCACGCGCGTCATGACGACCACCATTGCGCTCGAAACCTCGAAGGGAAATCTCTCGCTCGCCATTGGATTGGGGATCGTCCTGATCACCATCATCCTCGCGATCAACGCGCTGGCTTGGGCCGTTCGCGATTGGGGCTTGCGCCGTGCGGGATGATGTCGGGAGCAGTCCATCGGGCTTGCTGCCGCTTGGTTTCGAAAGCGTTGGCGTCATCGCCGGGAAAACCTCGATCCTCACCGACCTGACGCTCACACTCGAAGCCGGCGCGCCTACGATTCTCATCGGCCCGAACGGTTCGGGAAAAACGACGCTCCTGCGCCTCGCGATGGGCCTCATCATCCCCGACACCGGGCAAATCACGTTTCGTGGCCGCCCCTTTGCCGCTGACGGCCGTCGCGCGATCGTGTTCCAGCGACCCGTCATGTTGCGCCGAACGGTAGCCGCGAACGTGGCCTTTGCGCTCGACGCCGCTGGTCGCGCGGCCAGCAGCGCAGCAGTGCACGCCGTCCTCGATCGCACCGGTCTGGCAGAATTGTCGGATCGCCCCGCGCGCCGGCTCTCGGGCGGCGAACAACAACGCCTAGCGCTCGCCCGCGCCCTGGCGCGCGACCCCGAAGTTCTCTTCCTCGATGAACCGACGGCAAGCCTCGATCCTGCTCAGACCAAGATCATCGAAGATCTCATCGCGGGCGTCGCTGCCACCGGCGTCAAGATCGTGATGGCAACCCACGATTTGGGCGAAGCCCGCCGGCTCGCAGGTGATGTCGTCTTCCTCGTCCGGGGCCGCCTCGTCGAGCATGCCCCGGCCACCCATTTCTTCACGTCACCCGCGAGCGAAGCGGCCCGCCGCTTCCTCGCTGGCGACCTCGTCCTTTGAAAAGGACACACCGATGCGTCTCCTCGCGACCCGATTGCTCCCCGTCATCCTGGCTTTGTGCAGCCTCGGCACGGCGACCCAAGCACAGAACAAATCGATCGTCGTCGCCTCGACCACATCGACGCAAGACTCGGGCCTCTTCGGATACCTCCTGCCGTTGTTCCATTCGAAGACCGGAATCACCGTCAAAGTGATCGCGCAGGGCACGGGCCAAGCCCTCGAGACCGCACGCCGGGGCGACGCCGACGTCGTCTTCGTGCATGCCAAGGCGCAGGAAGAAAGGTTCGTCGCTGATGGCTTCGGCGTGAAACGATACGACGTGATGTACAATGATTTCGTGCTGATCGGACCGAAGTCCGATCCTGCCTCGGTCAACGGCGGCAGGGACGTCGCAGCCGCCCTGAAAGCCATCAATGCCAAGGCCGCGCCCTTCGTGTCGCGCGGCGACAAATCGGGAACGCACACGGCGGAACTCGCGCTGTGGAAAGCTGCCGATCTCGATCCGGCCGCCGCCAAACCTTCCTGGTATCGCGAGATCGGCCAAGGCATGGGAGCGGCCCTCAACACTGCCGGTGCCATGGGCGCTTACGTACTGGCCGACCGCGGCACCTGGCTCAGCTTCAAGGCCAAAGGCAATCTCACCATCATCGTCGAAGGCGATTCACGTCTCTTCAACCCCTACGGCATCATCCTGGTCAATCCGGCTCGCCAGCCTACGGTGAAAGCCGATCTCGGTCAAACCTTCATCGACTGGATCCTCTCCACCGAAGGTCAAGCCGCAATCGCTGGTTTCCAGATCGAGGGCAAACAATTGTTCGTCCCCAGTGCGGGGAGGTAATAAGCGTCACCTACCCCACTCGAAACCCGATCACGCCGACGACCGTGTCGCCTTCTTCCGCCTCCAGCTCGCTACGCGCCAGCGCCACCGCCTGATCGAGCGACTCGACGCCGGAGAGGTCGACGAGGTGGCCGCCGAAATGGATCAGAAGACCCGGCGACGCATGACCCGTGCCTGAACCACCGGCGGTTTCCTTCCAGACTTCGCAGATCGCCTGCTGAGCCTCGGCCGCCGTCGTCGTGCGCACGAGCGCGCGGCTGCGTTGCATGCGGATGGCGCCTTCCCGGTCAACGACACGCACAGCGCCAAAGCCGTCGGGGGTACTGCGATAGGTGCGCAGGCCTGCGGTTTCTGCCGCCAAATGCAATGCCTCGGCGCTGAGGCTCATCGAGCGCGCGGCGATGGCTCGGGCTTCCCGTTCGGGGATCGACCCGCCCGGATCCTTCACGTGCATCTCCGCCGCCCCCATGGCGATGGCGCGCACACGGTGGGTCAATCGATCGACTTCGACGGTCACTTCGACGCCAGCGGGGTCCGCGCCGAGCCGCACCACCGCCTCGAGCGCCTCGCGTCGGATCGCCTGCAAATCCTCGGGTTTGGGGTGCGGAATAATGCGCTCGACGACATCGCGCACCAGTGCCAGCGCAACACCAATCGAGGAAATGACCTCCGCGTCCTTGGAAATCTCGTGCTTCAGGCCTGCGCGCTCCGACATTCGCGGGATCAGCGCTCCGGCGCCGCCGCCTTCACCGATCAGCAGGCATTGGTCGGAATCGAGCTGGTATTCAGCGATCAGTCCCTGGATGACGGGAATGACCTTGTCGGTGGCGCAATCGAGAACGGCGCGCGCCGCATCCTCGATGGTCGTCCCCAAAAACGCTGCGAGTGCCGCAAACGCGCGCCGCGCCGCTTCGGGGTTGCCGTGTGCGTGCAGGCCAGGTGCAGTGTAGCCCAGCACATTCGCCGCACAAGTGGTCGTCAGCGCGTACCGAGCGCCGCTGGCGACACGCACTGACACGTAGTCCCCGCCATCTCCTGGCTTTGGTTCGAACTGCTCGATTTGGGGATCGACGATATCGGCCGCGTCGGCGAACGCCGCGTAGGCGAGCCCAGCGATATGTGCACTGCGCGGACCCACATCGATCAGCCGCCCTCGCGCGGCGCGCACCAGGCTCCCACCCGCGATGCCGATAACGCGAACGTCGAGCGAGCTGACATAGGTCTCATGGCCGCCGACGCGCGCATAGGTGATTGTCGGGCGACCATTGCGCACGACGCCGACGTTTGTGGAGGTGCCACCCACCTCGCAGTAGATGCCGTCCGACACGCGCAGATGCATCAGCGCACCTGCCACGCTGGCCGCCGGCCCTGACAGCATCGTCATGGCGGGACGCCGGCGCATCTCGCGAATGTCCATGACGCCGCCGTCGCCGCGCATGATCATCAGCGGGGCGGCAATGCCGGCCTCGCGGACGCTCGCCTCCGTCAACGTCGCCGTCTCGTTCATGCGCGGCAGGATCGAGGCATTCAGCACCGCCGTGCGCGTACGCGTGGTGAGGCCGTAGAGGCGCGTGATCTCGTGCCCACAGGTGGTCAACAGGCCAGCTTCCGCGCCCAGTCGGCGCGCGACTTCTTCGTTGCCCGTGTCATCCACGCCGAACGCCGCCGAGGCGACCAGCACGACGGCGCCCTCCGCCTTCAAGCCGGCGATGGCCGAGCGCATGTCGTCCTCGCTCATCGCATCGGTCACGAGAAAGCGATTGGCGGCACTGAGCATACGTCCTGGCGACAGCTCGATCGGGTCGATGCGCACCTGCGGCTCGGCCAATTTCGCCGCGTTGAGCCCCGCCATACCGAGCACCCCTACCTTGGCCACGTCGCCCTCGAGCAACGCGTTGGTCGCCTGGGTCGTGCTGTGCGCGATGAACACGACTTCCTCGGGCGCCACGCCGGATTGGGCGAGCACGGTGCGGAATACTTCGACGACGCCACTGGCGACGCCACGCGCGTGGGCATGCGTTGTCGGCACCGAAAATCGGCCGATCACCGCGCGCGTGGCATTATCGATCAGCACCGCCTTGGTGAAAGTGCCGCCCACATCGATGCCGATGCGATAAGCGCGCAGCGACCCTTCCCCGTCCCTAGCCATGGGCCGACCGTCGCTGCGCGCAGCGCCGCTCGACGACGCGTGTCGTCACCATGCTGTTTCGCCTCACCCGATTCCGCCTGAGGCCGTCAGCATAGGGGCCCAAGGCGGGCGATGCGACGGTGGCGCGTTGCCGCGCTGGACGTGCCGATCCTGGCAATTCCCCCTCGGTTGCGGCTTGACGGCTCCCCATCTGGTGGACTTAAACAGGCGAACAATCGCAAGTGGCGGCGTCAGCCGGGAGAGACTGAGCATGGACAAGTTCACGACGCTGACGGGCGTGGCCGCACCGATCAACATGATCAACGTCGATACGGATATGATCATCCCGAAGAATTACCTCAAAACCATCAAGCGCACGGGGCTGGGCCAGTTCCTGTTCGCCGAGATGCGCTATGACGAGCAAGCGCGCGAAAAGCCCGACTTCGTGTTGAACAAAGCGCCTTATCGCACGGCCAAGATCCTGGTCGCCGGTCAGAACTTCGGCTGCGGCTCGAGTCGGGAGCATGCGCCTTGGGCGCTCCTCGACTTCGGCATCAGTTGCGTGATCGCCCCGTCGTTCGCCGACATCTTCTTCAACAACACCTTCAAGAACGGCATTCTGCCGGTCCGTCTGCCCGAGGCGCGCGTCAATCAACTGCTGCGCTTCCTGCTCGAATTGCCAGGCGCCGAGATCACCGTCGATCTGCCTGCCCAAACCGTGCGCGGCCCGGACGGCCAAGTGGATCCGTTCGAGGTCGATCCCTTCCGTAAAAACTGCCTGATCAACGGCCTCGACGATATCGGGTTGACCCTGCAGAAAGAAGCCTCGATTTCGGCCTACGAAGCCAAGACGATGGCCGTGCGCCCCTGGCTCTGAGCCTTCACAAGAACATCGCCGTGTCGGGTTCGAGGCCCATCAAAACGCGGCCGATGGTGATGAAGTTCGACGGTCGACCCTGGGTCTGCTGTGACGCGCAATAGGCGTCTCGCAGGCGGTGCTCGAAGGGGTTGATGGGGAAAATTGCCGTCTGGCCCGCCGCACGATAGGCCTGCGTCGCAATATCGACGCCTTGATTGATCACCCACGTCGTGGCGAGTTTCAGGTCGGCACGCTGGCGCACGGTCATCTCGTGCGTCTGGTCGACTTCAGCCCAGATCTCGTCGAGCGTCGTATGCAGGTAGGCGCGGCAGGCGCGCAGACGCGCTTCCAGAACCGCCAGTTCCGATTGGAATACGGGACTGTCGAGCAACGACGAGGCGGCCCCGCGTGGCGATTTGGTCAGCGCCAGCTTGGCCAGGTCCGACACCATGCCCTGGGCAATGCCGAGCATCAGGGCGCTGAATCCTGCCGCATAGGCCTGCGTCGTCGGAAAGTGGAACAGCGTGCCGGTTTCGACCAACTCGGTGAAATTCTCCCGATCGATTGTCTCCTCTTGCGGCACGAACAGGTCCGTGACCTCGTAGGTGTAGCTGGCGGTGCCGCGCAACCCCAGCGTGTGCCACATGTCGTGGACGGTCGCCTTCGACTTGGCAAACAACGGTGTCCGGTCGAGCGGCCGACCATCGGGGCGACGGCGCTGCGTCTTACCGTCCTTCTCATAGACCCAGGAGTGCGCCCCGAGCAGGGTTGCATTGGCGCAGCCACTGGCGAACGTCCACTTGCCCGACACGCGATAGCCGCCATCGACCTCTATGGCCTTGCCCTGAACGCCGGCACCCCAGGCGAGCACGGCATCAGCCGGCCCGAACAGGCGCTTGGCCACATCCTTGCGCAAGAAAGCCGACGACATAGCGCATCCCGCGCCCTGCCCCATGCACCAGGCGACGCTCGCATCGGCGCTGGCGATCGTCTCCATGACCTGAGCGTGGACCTTGAGCGGCAACTCGTCTCCGTCCAGCGTGCGAGGTAGCAACAGCCGGAACAACCGCGCTTCGTGGAGTCGCTCGAGAACATCGGACGGAATGGAGCGCGCGGCCTCGATGCGCGGCGCTTCGGCGCGAAGCAGCGCGGTGACGCCCCGCGCCCGTTCGAGTGCGGCGGCGCCCGAACCCGTCGATACCTCCGCGATTTCCGCTGTCGCGCCCTTGCTGCCCATGCCCGCCGCTCTCCCCATTCGCCTGGACGCGAGCTTAGCTCCAAAAGGGGGCGTCTTGCCAATCCCTTGCCGCACCGTGCCCCAAACTCTGGATGCCTCGATTGCCAAGCGCGCGGTGGCGCGCCATATCATGGCGCCATGGAGACATCCGACGACATGCGCGATTCCCTGTTTACGGCCTCCGCCTTTCGAGAACGCGCCTCGCGGGGGCTTGCGACCGAGCCCTCTGATGCCGTTTTCGATCCGCGCACCGGCAAAGCCTGGGGGCGTGGCGATTGGGATCTCAATCCTGAGCTCCTGGCTGACTTCGAGGCCATGCTGCCGCCCCGCCCAGCAGCCGTCCTGGTGCCGATCATCGAGCGCGACGAGGTGACGGTACTCCTGACCCAGCGCCCAGACACGATGCGCAGTCATGCGGGCCAGATCTCCTTTCCCGGCGGCAAGATCGAGCCTGATGACACTGATGCGGTAGCCGCCGCCTTACGCGAAGCCCAAGAGGAAATCGGCCTCGACCGCCAGTTCGTCGAACCTCTGGGCTTTTTGGACGGCTATCGCACCGGTACAGGGTTCAGCGTCATTCCCGTTGTGGCCCTGGTGCGTCCTGATTTCCAGCTCACGCTCGACCCCAACGAAGTTTCGGACGCTTTCGAGGTGCCGCTGCGCTTCTTGATGGACGAAGCCAACCATCATAAACACGCACGACCCTGGCGCGGCCGGGATCGGCACTACTACGCCATGCCCTATGGCGAGCGCTACATCTGGGGGGCGACAGCGGGCATGATCAAGAACCTCCATCAGAGGCTCTGGCAACTATGATCCGCATCGTTATCGAGAACGTCGTCCTCTTCTTTCTACCCGCTGCCCTCTACGTCGCCTACGTCATGATCGCCCGCGGCGCCTCTCGCCAATCAGCGCTGGATTCGGCGCCAATCCTGTGGCTGCTGATTGCGGGAACAGCCATGGTCATCGTGTTCCTCGTCAGTTTCGGCTCGACGACGGGTGGCAAGCCCGGCCAGTCCTACATTCCACCGTCTTATAAGGATGGAAAGATCAGTCCGGGACGGTTCGAGTAGTGATGTAACGGGGTATTGGCGCGCACCGGCCCGCGCCGACAGTATCAATTCCGCGACCCCGCCGATGGTCCCGATGCACGAGGCTCGCCTGCGATGAGCTCCAGTGGTCCTCTGCCGAGCGCCTCCCCCACCGTCGCTGGCGCGCCTTGGCTCGTGCGGAATTCTACCCGCGCCGTGTTCGACGCCCTCGCCCAGGCTGGATGGCCCGCTCGCGCCGTGGGCGGCGCGGTTCGCAACACGCTGCTCGCCCGGGCCGTAGCCGACGTCGACATCGCAACATCCGCCACGCCCGACGAGGTGATTGCTGCCTGCGCCACCGCCGGGCTGAAGTCTTTCGCCACCGGGATCGCGCACGGCACCGTCACTGTCGTCTCTGAAGGCCACTCCTACGAGGTGACGACATTAAGACGCGATGTGTCGACCGACGGTCGCCGCGCCACGGTCGCGTTCACCGATGACTGGACGCTCGACGCCCAGCGTCGGGATTTCACCATGAATGCACTCTATTGCGACGCCGACGGCACGCTCTACGATCCCCTCGGGGGGTACGCCGACCTGATGGCCCGCCGCGTGCGTTTCATCGGAGACGCCGACAGGCGCATCGCGGAAGATTATCTGCGGATCTTGCGGTTCTTTCGCTTTCGCGCCGAGCTGGGGATCGGCGATGCCGATCCCGCCGATCTGGCCGCGTGCATAGGCGGCCGACAGGGCCTGGTACACCTGTCCGCCGAGCGGGTCCGCGCTGAGATGGTGCGCCTTCTCGTGGCCGAACGGGCCGTCGATGCGATCGGCGCCATGATGGACTGCGGGTTGTTGCCCATCGTGCTCGGTGTGCCGCCGCGCCCGGGCATACTCGCCGCCCTCGTTGCCGCCGAAGCGACTGCCGGTGAGGCTGCGTCCGCAATGCTGCGCCTCTCCGCGCTGGCCGTGGCCGTCGATGAAGATATCGAACGTATTTCAACCCGCTGGCGCTTGTCGCGAGCCGAGAGCCAAACGCTCCTCGTGATCGACAACCGGCTCTCCAGGATGTTTATAAATATCGATCCGAAAGCAGCTCGACGGCTTCTTTATCGGCTGGGAGCGATGCGTTGGCGTCAGTCGTCTTTGGCGCTTTTGGCCATCGCGCGCACGCCCCTGGAGCGCACCATTGCCACCACGCTCATCGACCTCCCGATCCGGTGGGCACCGCCCGAATTTCCCCTCCGAGGAGCCGACATACTCGCTGCTGGCCTGACGCCCGGACCCCGGGTTGGCAACATCCTGGCACGCATAAAAGACTGGTGGATCGACGCCGATTTTCCGTCCGACCTCGACGTTCGCGCCAAGCTCGCCGAGATCATGAGGGAACCCGATTGAAGCCTCGTGTCGGCGATCGTCATCGAAGACGGCAACGAACTTGCACTTTTAATTCGACCGCGACCCGGTATGATCTCGGCGTCAGGACACGCGATCGCGCGCCGCGCCGGCAAACGGAGGAGAATCGTCCCCGGTGGGGCGTCCGGACTTCAAATCCGGGGAGGGTTGCAAGACAGCTCTCGGTGGGTTCGACTCCTGCCTCCTCCGCCAATATTAGGCCTCAACCAACTGTTTCAACTCGATATTTTACCGATGTCTCCGTCGCCCCCCTAGCCCGAGCCGTGTTCGATGTTTGCCTGGGGGCAACCGGCTCAATGCCGCTTCGCATCGGAGGGTATCGGCATCGACTTTAGTCGAGAGCCGGCAGCCGTGCGTACCGGCACGATGACGTGACCCTTCATCGGTGCGTCCGACACCCAAGTCGATTCCTGTGGCACGTTCAGGGACGCATAGAAGTCTCGAGCACCCCGCTCACAAAATCCAGTCGCAGGGGCGGATCGATATTGCACGCCGATTGACACACCTGCACGATTGCCGCACTTCAACATCCGACTTGAGCGGGCCAAGCACAGAAGGGGCGATGATCATGGCAACTCCAATGTCACCGGTTGCGGAATTGATCGCCAATGCCAGTGAGCCGTTCGAACGGGCGCATGCCATGCCGCCGAGCGTCTACACGAGTCCGACGTTTCTCGAAAAGGAGTTGGAGCACGTCTTCGCCAAGGAATGGGTGGCGCTCGGCCGGGCCAGCTCTCTGAGGAAACCGGGCGACTATCTGACCTATGACCTCGCCGGCCAGCCGATCTTCGTCATCCGCGACAACGACGGCAGCCTTCGCGCCATGTCGAACGTCTGCCGCCATCGCATGTCGACGTTGCTCGAGGGATCTGGCAATCGGCGCGCCATCACATGCCCCTATCACGCTTGGACATATAACCTCGATGGGACGCTGCGCGGCGCACCGGCCATGGAACTCAACGAGGGGTTTTGCAAAGAGCACTACAAACTGCCCGAGGTACGCTGCGAGGAATGGCTCGGCTGGATCATGGTGACGCTCGACCCGGATATCGAGCCTGTGGCGACGCGGCTTGCCGAGGTTCGAGGCCTCATAGATGACTTCGGCATGGAGAACTATACTGAGACGTTCCGGGAGACCCACATCTGGGACACCAACTGGAAGATACTCGCCGAGAATTTCATGGAGAGCTACCACTTGCCGATATGCCACGCCGGCACCATCGGCAAACTCTCCAAGCTCGACGAGATGGTCTGCCCGCCCGGGCTCGCCGCATTCAACTACCACACCATTTTGAAGGACGACACGTTGAAGATCGCACTGGCGCACCCCTCGAATACACGCATGACGGGCGATCGACGACGCACCACGTTCCTGCTTGCCGTCTATCCCAGTCTGCTCGTGACGCTGACGCCAGGCTATTTCTGGTACCTGTCGCTGCACCCTCAAGGCGTCGGCCGTGTGCACATGATATTCGGAGGCGGTCTGGCACCCGAGTTTGCCAACTCGGACGAAGCGCAAAGTCACTTCGCCCACCTGAAAACACTGCTCGACAAAGTGAATGTGGAAGACCGCGGCTGCACCGAGAAGGTCTTCCGCGGTGTATCCGCAGCAGCCTCCCGTCCAGGGCACCTCAGCCATCTAGAGCGTCCGAACTACGATTTCGCCCAGTATCTCGCCGACAAAACAGGTGGCTTTCAGCGTGCGTTCGGCGCGGCCCATGATTGAGCCGATCGCACCGCCCTTGGCCCAGCGAGATATCGATGCCCTGCGTGCGATCGTCGGTGCGTCAGGGCTGTTAAGGGGGAGCGATCTCGTCGGGCTGGACCCGGGTTGGGCGCCGGATAATTTCGGAGCGGGGATCATCGTCTCGCCGGCTTCGACCGAGGAGGTGGCGCGCGTCGTACAGCACTGCGCCGCACGCCGTATCGGCATCGTCCCCCATGGCGGGAAAACCGGTCTAGTCGGCGGGGGCATCTCACACCCGGGCGAGATCGTGATCTCGCTCGCACGCCTGACCACCATCGACGCCATCGACGGCCGCGAGCGAGTTGCCATCGTCGGCGCCGGCGTCGTTCTGGAGGCCTTGCAGCGCGCGGCTGCCGAGCACGGTCTGGAGCCCGGGATCGACCTGGCCGCACGGGGCTCGGCCACCGTCGGTGGCATGGTTTCGACGAATGCCGGTGGCGTCATGGCGTTTCGCAACGGCGTCATGCGGCACCGCGTGCTCGGCCTCGAAGTCGTGCTACCCGATGGCACGGTTCTGGCCGACCTCACGCGCGTCGTAAAGACAACAGCGGGCTACGATCTGAAGCACCTCTTCATCGGCGCTGAGGGAACACTCGGCATTGTCACGCGCGTCGCCATCAAGCTCGATCCGATGCCGAAGGTGACAGCAACGGTCATGCTGGCGTTGCCTTCGGTCACGGTGGCGCTCGACATCATCGATCGAGCTCTGCGTATGGGGGCTGGCCAATTGCGCGCCGCCGAGGTCCTCTGGCAGCGCTATCTGGAGCTCACCTCCGCCGCGTCCGGCTGGAAGGATGCGGCAATTGATCGATCTCAACCGCTCTTCCTCCTTCTCGGCGTTGGTGGCGAGCGACAAGATGCGTTGCAAGAGGAATTGCTCCGAGTTCTGACGACAGCATCTCAGGATATTCCCGGAGTGACAGGCATCCTTGCCGCGTCGGTGAAGCAGGAGCGCGACCTGTGGTTCCTTCGCGAGGCAACCGAAGAGATATACAAGGCGCATGGACCAGCGCCATCTTTCGACGTCTCGGTGCCGCCGAACCGAATCGAGGACTATTTGTTGGGCGTGCGGGCAGGCCTCGCCAAACTAGATGCCAACCTCGATCCCTATGTCTTCGGTCATCTCGCCGATGGCAATTTGCACATCGTCCTCGATTGCTCAGGACCGCTACCGCCGGAGAAACAAAAGTTCGTCGAAGGCGTGCTCTACACCGGCCTCCACGCCATGGGCGGCTCGTTTGCCGCCGAACATGGCGTTGGCTCCAAACGGATCGGGGCTCTGCTTTCAACCGTGGGATCCGCAAAACTCGATCTGATGCGGACGGTGAAAGCGGCACTTGATCCCAACGGTCTCATGAACCCGGGGAAGGTACTGCCCACTCCGACCACGCTCGCCCCATGAAGCCGTCATGAGCCGCAGCATCCAGCTCCCGGCGACGCAGTTCACCGCCCAACACTTGGTCCCCCCGCGCGACGCTTCACAATCAATCCTGCCGCAGAAAACAGTAGCAGTCCGATCGAGATAAGTATCAGGCTCGCTGCGATCGGCCGACGGAAGAAAATCATCCAGTCGCCGCCCGACATCACGAGAGACTGGCGCAAACTCAGTTCTAGCGTCGGAGCAATGACCAGCCCCAGCACCAGGGGTGCGGGATCGAAGTCGAACTTGCGAAGCAAGTATCCGACCACACCCATGATCAGCATGATCCAGACGTCGACCACGGAATGGCTAACCTCGTAGACCCCAAGAATGCAGAACATCACGATCAGGGGGTAGAGATAGACATAGGGAATGCGCAACACGGCAACGAAGAGGCCCACGAACGGCAAGTTGAGCACCAGCAGCATCACATTGCCGACGTACATCGAGGCGATGAAGCCCCAGAAGACCGTCGGGTGGTCGGTGACGAGCGTGGGGCCCGCTGGCACACCGTGGATCAGCAGCGCCGCCATCAGTACCGCGGTTACCGGCCCCGTCGGTAAGCCCAGCGCCAGCATGGGCACGAATGCGCCCGTCGAAGCAGCATTGTTGGCAGCTTCAGGACCCGCAACGCCAGCGACCGCGCCCTTGCCGAATTCGTCGGGATTGCGAGACAGCTTTCGCTCGAGCCCATAGGAGAGAAAGCTCGAGATGACATGTGCTGATCCAGGCACGATGCCAACCAGGAACCCCAACCCCGATCCCCGCAAAATCGGCAACGCAGCCGCCTTCCACTCTTGGCGCGTCGGCATGAGTTCGGATAGGCGGGGGGACGCGACATTCGACGGCGCGCCCTTGACCACCGTCGACAAAATTTCTCCAAGGCCAAAGAGACCCACCGCCACGGGCACGATCCCAATACCGTCGCCCAGTTCCTTCAAATCAAACGCATAGCGAAAATGACCGCTCATGGTGTCGATGCCGATGCAGCCGAGCAGTAGGCCGATGGCGGCCATCAACAGGGTGCGCACCAGAGATGTCGTCGACATATAGGCGAGAAAGACGAGCCCCATCACCAAGAGCGCCGTGTACTCAGGTGGACCGAAGCGCAAGGCCAGCCGGGCTAATGGCGGCGCCACGAACGTCAAGGCTATGACGCTCAGCGTGCCGGCAATGAACGAGGCCACGGCCGCAATTGCCAGAGCTGCACCGGCGCGGCCCCGTTGCGCCATTGCGTGGCCATCTATGCACGTCATCACCGAGGAGGCTTCACCGGGAATCCGCAGAAGAATGGACGTCGTCGAGCCGCCATACTGCGACCCGTAATAAATTCCCGCCAGCAGAACGACCGCCTTGGTCGCATCGAGCCCGAAGGTCGCTGGCAGCAAAATCGAGATGCCGGCAAGCGGACCTATTCCCGGCAGCATCCCAACCAGTGTGCCGACCAGACACCCGAGAAAGGCGTAAAATAGAACATCCGGACGAAAGGCGACAGAGAACCCCAGGGCGAGACTGTCGAATGTTTCCACGTTCCCTCAAAGTCCGAAAATGCCAATGGGCAGCGCCGATCGCATCAATTTGGCGAGGAGCAGATAGGCCGCGGCCGGAACGCCAATCGAGATGGCCAGAGCCGCTCCCATCGGTCGGCGCTCGACGATGAGGATCAGAACCAAAAGCAGGGTCGCTGTGGTGATGAGAAATCCAAGCCGCTCGTAGGCAAAGATACAGGCTGCAGTGATGGCTGCGACACGGGTTGCATGTGGCAGGTCGGACCAGGTGATCTCAGCCAACGGCGGACTGTGCGCTGCCTGCAGCATGAGCACCACGCCGAACAGCAGGATGAGGCCCGTCGTCAAAATCGGCAGCATTCCTGCGCCCGGTGAAGCCAGCGTCCCGAACGGCAGGTCACCGCTCATGGCGAGCACGGCGAGGGCCAGCGCCGCCATAACGCCGCCTGCTACGTGGTCACGGCGCCATATCATGGAGAGCTCTCCCGCCCCGAGGTTCGCAGGCCTAATACCGGCCCCACCGTCACACTTTACCGATGAGGCGCACAGCCTCCTCGACGCGCTTGGCATCGGCATCCCAGAACGCTTTGAATTCGGGCTGATCGAGAAAAGCGATCTCTTCACCGAGATTTGTCATCGCCTGGGTGAAGGTATCTACGGCAATCGCTTTTTTGGTCTCCGCGCGCCAGCGATCGACGATCGGCTGTGGCGTCCCGTTCGGAGCAAAAAGACCCATCCAAAGGTAAAACTCGACATCGTACCCCGCCTCTTTCATCGTCGGGACGTCTGGATGGGACGTGAGACGCTTGCCGGAGAAACTGGCGAGGATACGCGCTTTTCCCGCCTTGACCTGCGTCGCTGCCGACGCCAACGAAGAAACAGCCACCTGCGAGTTATTTCCGATCAGAGCCGTGATCGACGGCCCACCGCCGTTCGTCGGCAGATGCTTCATCTCGATCCCGGCGGCTTTCAGAAACAGAGCTGTAGGCAGATGAAGGGCGCCATGCAGACCCGACGACGAAAATATCAGATCGTTTGGGCGCTTTTTTGCATCGTCGACGAGGTCCTTTATCGTCTTGTGCGGTTGCTGATCATTAACGAGCAGCACCATCGGTCCGGCCGTAATCCGCACGATGGGCACGAAATCGTCACGGGTGAATTTCACTTGGCGGCCATAGACCTTGTCCACTTCCGAGAACCCAGCCAGCGACACGAGGTGAATGAGAAGCGTGTAGCCGTCAGGCTTCGCGGCGGCGGCGAATTGCGCGCCGACCTGCCCGGCTGCACCCGCCTTCGTTTCGATCACGACCGGTTGCTTGAGCATCGGTTCGAGGACGGCTGCCAGGGGGCGCCCCACGACATCGGCCGTGCCGCCGGGCGGGAAGGGATTGATCAGCGTGACTGGACGAGCCGGATAGACGTCCTGCGCGGCGACCGATGAACCGACCATGCCGGTGGCTACGGCAGCCGAGCCCCCGATGAAATGACGCCTGTCGATTGATTTCCCCGGCATACGAACCTCCCGCCCTCTAGCATCCGCGCGACGCTACTATCCAACGGGGGCAGTCTAGGAGGATAGCCCGCTACTTGTCGACCGGCTCTCGAGCGGGCCGAAGGATCGCCGACCTGATGGCTCTTCCCCCACACGGCCGCGCCGACCCTCTAACCTCCCCACATCTGGCGTGCTAGCGTGGGTTGCGATGCCGATCATTGCGATGGGGCCCGGATGCCGTTCGAAAAACAGCTTATGGACCTGGCCTTCGAGCCCATGCTTGCGTGGCACATCGGCGGCCAGATCACGTTCTGGAATGCGGGCTGCGAACATCTGTATGGCTACACGGCCCAGGAGGCCATCGGGACGCCGCGCGACGTGGTGCTGGGAGGCCACCCGCTGACGGACGCGGTTATGGCACTCTTGTCATCTCAGGGCCACTGGTCAGGAGAGCGTGCGCATCTTTCCAAATACGGACAGCGACACTTGGTGGACTGTCGATTGCAACTCCTGTCGCCCGACCAAACTATTCTCGAGGTCCATCGCGACATTACGACAAAACGACAAGCGGCCGAAGTCTTGGACCGAGCCGAATCCCGGTTCGGATCATTCAGCGCCTTGTCTTCAAACTGGTATTGGGAGTTGGACGAGTCCTTACATCTGACATCGACTACGGACAATGCCGTCCAACTCATCGGATCCAAAGATGCTTTTCGCATTGGCAAAACACTTTGGGATCGCCCGAGCATCGATGCCAATGACGCTGCCTGGATAGACCACCGTGCACACCTTGCGCGGCATGACCCTTTTCGCAATTTCGAATACCCGATCTTTGACGATCATCGCGAGGTTGCCTGGATACAGATCAGTGCTGACCCGGTGTTCGACACCAACGGCCGTTTCACCGGATACCGTGGCGCAGGTCGCAATATCACCCAACGCAAGCGCAACGAGGACCTGCTCTCGAAAAGCAACGAGCGCCTCGAAGTGGAGGTGCTGCAGCGCACGCGCCAACTCGAGGCCATGTACGACGCCGCCATCAACGCGATTCTCACCATCGACCCGCGTGGCATCATCCAGTCGATCAACACCGCAACGACAAGACTGCTCGGCTACGCCCGCGAAGACCTGATTGGCAGCAACGTCCGCATGATCATGCCGGAGCCCTATGCCGGCCACCACGATGGATATCTCGAGGCCTATCTGACGACTGGAAAAAAGAAAATCATCGGCATCGGCCGCGAGGTGCTCGCACGCCGCAAAGATGGCACGACATTCCCGATTCACCTCTCGGTCAGTGAGTTCGAAGTCAACGACAGGCACTATTTTACAGGCATTATCACCGACCTCACCGAACGCAGAGAAGCCGAACTGGCACTGCGCAATACCGAACACCAATTGGCCCAAGCTCAGAAGATGGAAGCCGTCGGCCAACTTACCGGTGGCCTGGCGCACGACTTCAACAATCTCCTGACCGTCATTTCCGGCAATCTCGAGCTTCTCGACATGCGCATCGAGGGTGAGCCGGAGCGCGATCTCATCCGCCGTGCCGATGCCGCAGCGCGCATGGGTGCGCGGCTCACCGGGCGCCTGCTCACCTTCAGCAGCCGACGCGCGCTCCAGCCGACCATCGTCAATCTCAATGATACGACCGTCGGCATGACCGAGCTGCTCCGACGCACCCTCGGTGAATCGATCAGCGTCACGTCGGAACTCGCGCCCGATTTATGGAACACGAGCGTCGATGCGAGTGAAATCGAGAACGCCATTCTCAACCTCGCCATCAATGCACGCGACGCGATGCCAAATGGCGGACGCATCCTTATTGAAACCGCCAACATCTCCTTAGAAGAGGACGACCCGGGACAATCACCGGCTTCACCCCCTGGCGACTACGTCAAGCTGTCGGTCTCCGACAATGGCACCGGCATGCCACCCGAGGTTGTCGCCCGCGCATTCGAGCCCTTCTATACGACCAAAGACCCAGGCCGAGGCACCGGCCTCGGCTTGAGCACGATTTACGGCTTCATTCGCCAATCCGATGGACGCGCCGCGATCTACAGCGAAGTCGGTCGCGGAACGACGGTCAGCCTCTACCTGCTGCGCGACGCCAGCAGCGGCGTCCTGCGCAATCCGGTGAAAGAACCGGACGCCACCCCCACGCGAACCGGGGAAACGATCCTCGTCGTCGAAGACAACGAGCAGGTCCGCCATCTCACCGTGCAGCGCCTCGACGCCCTGGGATACGACATTCTGATCGCCGAAGACGGGCCGTCGGCTCTGCGCTTTCTCGAGCAGGAAACAAATATCAATCTCGTTTTTTCCGATGTGGTCATGCCCGGCGGCTTATCGGGTTTCGATGTTCTTCGCTGGACGAAACAGAACCGGCCCGAGGTCAAAGTCCTTCTCACGTCCGGCTTCGCGCCAGAAATGGCCAACAACGGCGAGGCCATCGATCCAGACACCAAGTTGCTACACAAACCCTACACGATCGCCGAACTGGCGCGCGCCATCCGTGAGGCCTTCCGCAGTTGAGCGTCATGTGGCTCGAGCCCGCACGATGCCGATGGTCAACCCCGTTTCACTTCGCTCGCGAACACATAGCCGATTCCGCGCACGGTTTTAATGAGGCGTGGATTGTCGCTGTCAGGCTCGATCTTCTTGCGCAAGCGCGCCACGAGTGAATCGATTGACCGATCGAGGGGCGACCAATCATGCCCTTTGAGCAGGTCCATGATGTTATCGCGCGACAGCACCCGGCTCGGCCGCTCGACGAACATCTCAAGCATATTGAATTCGGCGGTTGTCAACTCCAAGACGCGCCCGTCTCCGTCCATCAATTCGCGCCTGGAGGGGCGGAGCCGGAACCGATCGAAGGCGAAGTAATGATGATCGACGGAAGCGGCCGAGGCAGCGGATTTGTGCTGAGTCGACATATCGTAGCGCCGCAGCACCGCGCGGACGCGGGCCAGGACCTCGCGCAGGTGAAACGGCTTGGTGATGTAATCGTCGGCGCCCAGTTCGAGGCCGACAACGCGGTCGATCGGGTCGTCTTTTCCCGTGATCATCACGATTGGGACATTGTCGGTACTGCGAATTTCGCGCGCCAGGGCCAGGCCATCCTCTCCCCCGAGTTTCAGGTCGAGCGTGATCAAGGTTGTGGTCTGCGATTGCAACCGCGCGCGCAACTCCGCGCCGTCTTTGGCTTCGGCTACGACGTAGCCCTCGAGCTCAAAGCAGCGGCGCAATATCATGCGCACCTCAGATTCATCGTCGACCACGAGAATGGTGATTGGCGTGGCTGATGTCATGACGTCATCCCATCACCGACGGTCCAATGCGCCTACTGCATCGCCGTTTATCTGAAACCGCATACTCGTCGATCACCTTGAAACGGCAAGCGCAATCGCACGCCACACGTCGAATTTGATTTCGATCATGGCGATTGAGACCTGTTTCCCATACGAAATAAGTCACGCCGTCGATCACGGCAGCCCAGCCAAGGACCAGTGTCACGACCGTCGCCAATTTTTCAGATACGGCATTTGGTGGTCGAGGAAGGCATGACCGCCAAATGAGCACACCTCCGGCCGATAAGTCGAAGACCCTGGGCGATACTGGCACGGAGGACGCATTCTTGGCGGACTCGAGCAATTATATGCAGCGCTTGGCCGCCGCGACGTTTCTGGCAACAGAGCCGCTCGCTCAGGCCGTGCAGGAATTGATCGCCGAGGCGATAAAACCAGACCAATTCTGCCTCGTCGGGACGGCTTCACGGATCGCCGAGACCAAGGCGGCTATAGCTGCTCCAGATCAACTCCTGTCCGACGCCGGATGCGAGGCCCTGCATGACCACCACGCGCTGCCTGATGCCACACGGCTCGTTGCGGAGCCAGCAAACTTCGACCAGGTTGATTTCAGCGTGGAGCTGCAACCGCAAGGTCTTTTGCATGGCTTGGAGACCACCTTGGCACATGGAGCAATCGCATTGATCGTCAAAACCCGGTCAGTAACGGAGTTCGCCACCGCAACCCGCGTCCTCTTGCGTTACAGCACGCAGCGTGTGCGCACCCGAGAAGTCCTCCAACCCCACCCGACACCGGACTGAGCTGAGATCGGCCCAGCGGTCCTGTTCATTGAGGCCAGGTCGTAAGCGCCGAAAACTTCGCCAATCAGCGGTCCTTTCGTTCATTCCCGTTGACGACGGACTTGCAATTCGCGTTCGACATGCTCGAGGTCGTCATCGATCAGCGGTGCATATCTTTCACGCATGTGGGCGAATTCCTGCTGGACTGCTTCGAGTTCTTCGTCGGACATGTGATCGAGTTGGACCAGCCCTGTCCTCGCACCCTCGACTGCGCGAAGCAACTCATCGAGTTTCAGGGCAGCGATCGTCGCATCTCGGTTCTGGGTGTTCTGGATGAGAAACACCATCAGAAACGTGACGATCGTGGTGCCCGTATTGATGAAAAGCTGCCACGTGTCGGAGTACCTGAAATAAGACCCCGTCATACCCCAGATCACAATCGTAAGCACGGCGATCGAAAATGCCCAAGAAGATCCGACCGCGTGCGACGTACGCTCGGCGAGTTTGCGAAAGAGTGCTCTGACTTCATTTTCCCTATGCATTTTTGCGTCCCATCCGAAGCGGTCCATGACGGAGATCACCACTCACATCCCCACTTGTGAGGCGACCAGGAGCGCCAGACACAGAACACACCCCACGATCGGCACGGCGATCGGCGTCGTGTAGGCGCCAGCAGTCGGCGGCGCGCTGCGCCATTTCAGAAGGACGAGGGCCGCATTGACCGACGCAAACACAATCAACGTTAACTGAGACGTGATCTCCGCCAACCGTTCGAGCGGCAATGCCAGAGCTAGCACCAAAACGAGGAGCACAACCAACACCGTCGATCTGAGCGGCGTCTGGGTCACCAAGTTGACCCGCGCCAGCCACTGCGGCAGCAGGTTGCGCTCCGCCATTCCGTAGGCCACTCGAGAGGCCATCACCATCTGCACGACCACACCGTTGACTGTTGCAATGACGGCAATGGCGCTGATCACGATCGGTGGAGCGCCAGTAACGCGCTCGAACACCAAACTCAGTGGCGCACCGGCCACCGCCAGCTCACTGCGAGGCACGGCGATCAACGCAATCCAAACGACGATCATGTAGAAAAGGGTGGAAATCGCCAGGGTCGAAAGAATGGCCTTGGGCAGGTTCCTCTGTGGTTCCTGGACTTCTTCGGCGATATTCGCGAGGCCCTGGAAACCTATGAAGGCGAAGAAAGCAAGCAGCGATGCCGAGAGGACGCCCGTCGTCGCTGCAACATCGCCCAATCCCGTCCAGATTTCCGGCAGTCGCGCCACGAGATCGGGTGAGTTCGTCACCCCGACGACAATGATCGCAAGCAGGCCGCCTATCTCGATCACCGTCATGATAGCAACAATCGTCACCGATTCCAGGATGCCCCAGGCCGCAACCATCCCCATGATGACTATGACACCGACGAGAATGACGTATGCCGGCAAGGCGATGAGTTCGCGAATATAGCCTACGCTGCCTTTGGCGATAGCCGCCGCCGAGACGACCCCAACGGCGAGAACGATTAACCCGACGGCGCGCGCCAAGAGGTCGGAACTGAAACCAGCTTTGATGTAGGCCGCTTCACCCGCACTGACCGGAATACGGGAAGCCAACTCGGCGTAGGCCATCGCTGTCGGCGCCATCACCAAGCCTGCGAGCAAAAACGCCAGCGGGGCATGCATGCCAGCACGCCCCGCTGTAGCTCCAATCAACACGTAAATGCCCGCACCAATCGTCACGCCCAAACCGAAGAGAATGGTCAACGGTAGACTGAGCGCACGCGCCAACGTGGGCTTGGATGTCATGGCGCACGATCTTCCATGATTTCACTCATACACCGTTGCGGACCGCGCCCCGCGCATAGCCATCGAGCCGAAGAATGCCTCAATGGGACATCAGAACAGGAACCGTCATGTGTTCGAGGATGTGTCGGGTCGCCCCGCCGAACACGAATTCGGCCAGCCGCGAGTGGCCGTAGGCTCCCATGACCAGCAGATCGGAGCCATCGTCGGTAAGGCCGGATATCAGGACATCCCCGACCCGCATATCACTGGCCGTCGTCGATGTGGCTTCGCACCGGACACCGTGTCGCGCGAGCGCGGTCGCGATTTCGGCGGTCGGTAAATCGCCAGCCTCCGCCGATCCCTTCTTGGGATTGACCCAAATGATGCGGACGCCATCGGCTGCCTTCAGCAACGGCAGCGCATCGAAAACGGCCCTTGCCGCTTCCCGCTTCCCGTTCCAAGCGACAGTGATGCGCTTGCCGAAGTCGACAAAATTTCCGGAGTTGGGAATGATGAGGACCGGCCTGCCGCTCTCGATGGCCAGACGTTCCGGCACGTCCAGAAGGCTCGTGAAATCGAAGTCTTGATCCCGTTGACCGGCGACGATCAGGTCAGCGGCGTGTCCGTGCTGCATGACGGTTTCGGCAACGCCCTGATCTTTGGGCTCAACGAGACGCCATTCGGCAACGAATGGACGACCCTTGCATGCCGCGTCGAACGCGCCCTGCACGCGCCCGGCTTCCTCCCGGAACTTCGCCAGCCCGCTCTTGATCATGGCGGTCCCGCGCGACGTTGCGCCGTACGTTGGAACCGGCGGCATGACATAGAGCCCGATCAGATGGGCTTCATGCCGCGTCGCAATGTGGGTGGCTGCGTCCACCAGTCCAGCAACGCGGCGCTCATCATTGGTATGAAGGAGAATGGTCTTGTAGGTCATGGAAAGCCTCTGTCATGGAGTGGACGTTTGGGGTCGGCATCAGCCGTCGGCGATGGATGGGGGGCCTTACCATCCGCAGCACCGAATTCACTTGTTGGGGGCGTTTTCGCCAGCCGCCACTGCCGCCAGGCCCTCGACATCGATAAGCGTCACCAGGATGCAGTGCTCTATGGCGATCAGCCGATCTGCCCGAAACCGCGAGAATGTTCGGCTGACGGTCTCGATGGTCAGACCCAGAAAATCGGCGATGTCACTGCGCGTCATGGGCAGAACGAGCTCGAAGGGGTTCTCCCCGCGGCGGTCATTGCGTCGCGACAGCGCCATCAGAAATGTCGCCACCCGCTCGGACGCCGTGCATTGGCTCACGGTGAAGAGGTGTTCACGGGCCGCCAATAGCTCCTGTGAGAGCGCCTCGTAGAGCTTACGGCCTAGCTTGGCATCGCTTGCAGCGACGTTGTGCAACGTCGCGATGGGAATGGACCGCACCCAGGTCTTAATCGTGGCCTGCGCGCTGGTTGCATGCGTGCCGAGCGCACCGAGCCCGATCACGTCGCCCGGGTAGGCAAAATCGACGACCTGACGCCGGCCATCCGGCATCATGCGGTAAATGCAGGCGTGGCCGGCTTCGACGAGATAAACGTGGGCCGCACGGTCCCCCTCGCAAAAGAGGTGTTCGCGCGTATCGATGATGCGGGTCGGACCGGTGAGCATCTCGTCTGCGAAGCTATGGTCACTACGCGTCGCCTGCTTGCGGAAACCCGGCGATACGGCAATCGAGGCTCCCGCCAATTCTTGGGTGGGTGTGACGAAGGCGGTGGACAGCATGGGGGTTCCCCTGTGATCTGCATCGACGTCTACTGTTCGATGCAGCCAAGAAACCAAGCTCGGGTCCATGCCGTGTGGCAGGTCTGTGATGAATTGTAAGAATTTGTGCCAGACCGCTTGGGCAGCCGGAATTGCCCCTCCGCCCCCCGTGGTTACAGTGGTGGTGGCCGTATGTTTACTCTCGGAATGCCCGGTTCATTTGATCGGCGAACGGCTTGACGAGATAGGAGAGAGCGGTGCGATCTCCCGTCGACATGAACACTTCGACCGGCATGCCCGGCACGAGCTTCAGGTCACCAACGAGGCGGCGTGACTTGTCGTCCATTTCGAGTTGAACGATGTAGTAGTTCTGTCCCGTCTTGGCCTCGATCGTCACGTCGGCAGACACTTGAATGACACGGGCGTTGAGTTCAGGTGTCTTCTGCTGCGTGAAAGCCGACAGACGAAGGACGGCGGGCCGTCCCACGATGACCTGATCGACGCTGGCTGGCGCGATGCGCGCCTGCACCATCAAGCTGTCTTCTTCGGGCACGATCAACATCACCTGCTCGGCCGCCGTGATGACACCACCCAGTGTATGCACGGCCAATTCATGGACGACACCGCCACGCGGCGCTCTGAGGTCGATACGGTGAAGTTTGTCTTTGGCAGCCGTCTCACGCTCCAGTAGCTCGGAGATTTTCGCATCTATACTGCGCAACTCACGCTGCGACTGCGCTCTCACGTTCTCGTCGAGACCAAGAATTTGCACGGCTATTTCACTGATCTGGCCGTGCGCCCGCGCGATCTGCGCCACGAGGCCACCGTGCTCCCCTCCCAGGCGCATGCTTTCACGCTCCATCGTATAGACGCGCGAAACAGTCGTGAGCTGTTTGGTGTAGAGCCGGCGCACTTCATCCAACTCAT
This sequence comes from Hyphomicrobiales bacterium, assembly GCA_031419415.1. Classification (GTDB taxonomy): domain Bacteria; phylum Pseudomonadota; class Alphaproteobacteria; order Rhizobiales; family Hyphomicrobiaceae. The sequence goes on from JANOKV010000503.1 coordinate 38,589, forward strand.
TCTGGATGATCTTGAGTTCGCCGTTCTTCGCATCGCGCTGCGATGTCAGACCCTTGATTTCTTCCCTAAACTGGTCGGCCCGGAGCCTCAACTGGTCCTTCTGGCTGTCCTTTGCGCGTCGGTTTTCCTCGAACAACCTAATTTCACCGTCTGCAGCCGCCTTCGCTTCAGCATTTTGTTCGGCGAACCCCTTCGGCCATACGACTGCCGCTAGGCCATCGCGTTCGGCCGCGAGCCGGGCGCTGCGGGCCTGCAATTCCACGAGCTGCGACGTGACGACGCCAAGCTCGGAGCGAATTTGAGTGGCGTCGAGACGAATGAGAATGTCACCGGCTTTGACGCGATCGCCGTTCTTGACGTTGATTTCAGCGACGATTCCGCCGTAGCTGTGCTGCACTTTTTTTACACTGTGCTCAACGACGAAGGTGCCGGGTGCAATTACGGCCCCCGCCAGATTGGCCAACGCGGCCCAGCCGCCCAGTCCGAAAACCAGGGCGCCCATGACGGCCGCCGAGAAAACCACAGGCCTGACGACGGAGAAGCGCCCGTTGTCTTTTGCATTCGGAATCGGACTGGTCACTTTATGCTCTCCAAAACATGCAACGCGCCGGGTCTTGCTCAGACGTTTGACTGCCAACTGAGCGGTCTAATAAAATCATCGTCTTGCAGCTCGTGGCGACCGAACATTTCCAATTCGTATTCCGCTGCTTGGTCGTAATCCAAATTCCCCTGCAAGATCGTGGTTGTTTCACCGTTGAATTCTTCGTAGCGAAACTTCATTTGACCCGGCTTCGTGAATTCCGACTGCTCGTTGATCAACACGAACTTGCGAATAGTCTGATCCCCGAACGTGTCATCGATGGCACTCGCAAATTCTTTGCCAAGTTCCTCCAGATCTAGCCGGTCTCCCGTCTCGAAATCGAGAATTATATCTCTATTGTCCTTGCCTCTGCCCGTAGCAGACGACGACCGGAAGACAAAAACGTCTTCACCCGCCCCCCCTGACATTACGTTGACGGCGTCGTTGGCGATGAGAATATCGTTACCGCTCCCGCCGACGGCATTCTCGATATCCTCGAACTCGTCTTCCCCTAAATCATCGCTGCGCGCTCGGCCCTCCAGAAGATCGATCACGGCGTCTGCCATCGACGCCGAGGCATCGTAAGTATCAGTTCCGCCACCACCGTCGTACACGTCGTTGGCCTGGTCGGTATCCGCGACAATTTCATCGTCCCCATCGCCGCCGGCAACCGTATCTGCATCCGCACCACCGCGCAGAGTGTCGTTGCCTCCACCACCATCGATGGCATCCCGGCCACCACCACCGTCGATGGCATCATTTCCATTCTCGCCGACTAGGACGTCATCCCCCTCTTCGCCAAACAACGTGTCATTACCTTCGCCACCGAAGACAGAGTCGTTACCCGCTCCCGCGAAAACCAAGTCGTCGCCCTTCCCACCGAAGACAATGTCGTCGCCATCGCCAGCCACGATCCGGTCATCGCCGTCACCTGCATAAATCGTGTCGCCACTCTCGCGGCCGATAATCGTGTCATCGCCACCGCGCGCGACGATGATATCCATCTGGGGGGTGCCAACAATTCGGTCGTTGCCATCCGTGCCGTATAACGTCGCGTCGGCGGGCAGAACGAGGTCGAGAAAGGCCGTCTGCGCAGTCGACCCAGAACCATCGTCGACGGCGTAAGTGAATGTCACGTCCGTGGTGTCGTTGTCGGCCGGCGCAAACATCCAACCGTCCGCATGCGCTGTAAGCATACCGGAAGTTGCCTGCAGATTGACAATGCTCAGGGCATCTCCGTCTGGATCGAGCGCATGCCTCAGCAGGTCCGCAACAGTTATCAGGATCGCTTTATTGACGACCAGATTGCCGAGCAATACCGGCGCTGCGACGACTGGCAAACGGTTCGAGATGAACGGCGGGTAGCCACCCGTGTCGCCATCCTCATCATCGTCTTCATCGTAAGGAGAACCAGGCCCGACAGGATCAGTGTCACCGTCCGATTCAGGATCGGACGGACCACCATCGCCACTCGATCCGCCGCCACCGCCATTTTGACCGGCGCCACGCCCGCCCCCACTGCCCCCACCGCCTGCAGAACGCCCCGATCCGCCACCATTGGCCGAAGCATCATCCATGGCCCTTTCACGTGGTACGTGCTGTGGACCATCGTTGTCGTTACCGGCCAGAGCTCCAGCCGAAAATCCCGCCAGTTGCGCCTGTCCACCCATATCGTAAACCGGCTCTCCATTTTTGAGCGGGCGGCGGACAGAAGTGGGCGCTTCGTCCATTGGGCCGCTTTTTTCGCCTCCCGACGGCGTTTGATCGGGCTGCTCGGCGGAAGGATCGTCCGCCAAAGCGTACTTATGCTCGACATCAACCAGGTCGCTACCTGCCGGGACACCTTGTGGTTGCTGTCCCGCGTATGTCTTTTCACCGCCCGTCAGAACATTCTTGACGAGCAGAAATGCGGCCGCGATGACCATTCCAAAACTCGACCGAAGCACGATCTGGCTATCGGAATCCTGACCGGGCTCATACTTCCGGCGGACCGTCCCGTCATCGTTGAATTCAACATTTTTGTTCGTCGATAGCATGGCCGCCTTCGCAATTCTCAAGCCGCCGGACGCGGGATTTGTTGCACGAGACCCGTTTGAGATTTCAATACCTGAGAGAGAATTTCATCTTTGGGACCGAACGCTGACAGTTTGCCGTTTTCAACCACGCCCACCATGTCGACGGCCGCCAAAGCACTGGGACGGTGAGCGATGACCACGGCTATGCCACCGCGCTTGCGCACACCGACAATGGCTTGGGTCAGCGCAGCCTCTCCTTCTGCGTCCAAATTCGAGTTGGGCTCGTCGAGCACAACGAGGAAGGGATCGCCGTAGAGCGCACGGGCCAAGCCAATCCGTTGACGCTGGCCTGCGGACAAGGCTGTACCATTGGGCCCGAGTTCAGTTTCGTAACCATCCGGCATGCGGACAATCATCTCGTGCACGCCGGCGGCTTTTGCTGCGGCGAGAATTTTGGCGCCGTCGGGTGAGGGATCGAGACGGCAGATGTTCTGCGCGATCGTCGCGTCCAGCAGCGAGATCTCCTGTGGCAGATAACCGATGTAGCTGCCGAGAACGTCCACGGGCCACTGCGTGATATCCGCGTCATCCAGACGAACGTTGCCTCGCACGAGCGGCCACACTCCGGTCAATCCCCGCACGAATGACGATTTGCCGCCACCGCTTGGCCCAACAATGCCCGCAGCCTGTCCAGCTTGAAGCGAAAGCGTCACGTCACTGAGCACGACCGTCCCATTGCTCGGCGCAGCAACCGTTACCCGCTCGACTTTCAGATTTCGGGTCGGGCGCGGCAATTCTACGTTGGGTGCGGCGTCATCGATCGCCGTCAGGGTTTCTGTCAATCGGGCATAGGATTTCCGCGCGGCGACGACGCCTTTCCATTGACTGATGGCCAAGTCCACCGGGGCAAGCGCCCGCGCCGATGCGACAGAGGCAGCAATGATCGCGCCGGCCGTCAGGTCTCCACCGATCGTCAAATAGGCGCCCACGCCCAAGACGGCCGATTGCAAGATCATACGAAGAACCTTGGAAATACCACTGAAGGTTCCTGCCACATCATTCGTCTTTGTCTGCAGCGCCAAGTGTTCGCCGTTGATCTTGTCGAAGCGGGCGATAGCGCGTCCCGAAAAGCCCATCGCGCGAATGACGTCGGAGTTGCGCGCATGCGAGTCAGCCATAACGGCGCGCGCCACGGCGGCCTGCTGGGTGGACGCGCTGTGTTTTTGGGTGAGAATTTCGGTTAGCAGCGTCAGCGTCGTGAGGATCAGTGCACCGGCGATCGTCAGCATGCCGAGCCAAGGATGCAGGCAGTAGACGAAAATTAGATAGAGGGGCATCCACGGCAGATCGAAAAGGGCCATCGGCCCCTGCCCACCCATGAAATGGCGCAACGTATCGACGTCACGGCCCCGCTCCATCGACTCCGCCGTCGAAAACCCGTAACGGGGCATATCGATGGTGACCTTATGGGCCAGAGGCGCCAGGTAATGGTCGAGTTTGGCGCCGACGCGCACCAGAATGTGCGAGCGGCTCACATCGAGCAATCCCTGGAAGCAGTAGAGCCCAATCGCCAAGCCGGAGAGCGCAATCAACGTCGGGATGCTTTGACTGGTTAGCGCCCGGTCATAGACCTGGAGCATGTAAACCGAGCCCGTGAGGGCCAGTATGTTCACAATGCCGGACACCAGAAATAGGTAAGCGATAACCCTGCGCAATCCGCCGACTTCGGAAATGGGCGTCTTTATTTTCGAATACCGTTTACGAAATGATTTTTTACGCATGCGCCACATCCCCAAACTCGTCATTGGTTCCCTGGTTGGAACCGGGGAGGCACGGGGGTGCCTTCCCGGTTCTTTCTGCAATTTCCGTGCCGTTAACTTTAGACGAAGTTGGCCTTGTCGAGGTCAGTAACGCCGACGACTCTGATCTGGAAGTCCGCTTCGGTATCGTTGTCGGTGTTGCCCTGGATGAGCGTGTCACCACCAACGATTTCCAACCGAAGACTACCCGCCATCGTGAAGTCGGCGCTCATGGCTGTATCGAAATCGAACGTCAGTCCCGAATAGAGCGGTCCCAGGTCGATCCTGTCGCCAGAAGAAAACCCTTCGATGCTGTCGCCATTTGCCGCCTGGGCCGACCGGAAGACGAACACGTCGTGACCTGCACCACCGTTCAACACGTTGGCTGCATTGCTCGCGTAGATCGAATCGTTGCCGGAGCCACCGACGACGTTTTCGATCGAGCTCAACGTATCAGCGCCCGATTCCATGCTGGAGGCCGAGCCGATACCCACCGTTCCAAGATCGACGATCAGGTTGGACGTGACCGCTTCGAAGTCGAGGGTGTCGATGCCGGCATCACCGTGGTAAACGTCGTTACCGTCACCGACAGCAGCAAAGATGGTGTCGTTGCCGGCCCCAGCATGGACCACATCGCGCCCGGCTTCGCCGAAGATCAGGTCATTACCGGCATCCGCGAACACCGTATCATCCCCGGACCCCGCCAGAACCGTATCGTCACCGGCGCCAGAAAGAATGAAGTCGTTCCCGCCATTACCGAAGACGAGGTCGTCACCATTTCCTCCGACCAGATGATCGGCGCCCGCGCCGCCCACCAGGGTATCGTTGCCATCGAGGCCCAGAAGGGTGTCGTCACCGTCTTCGCCCGTCAGGATGTCATGCCCTGCACTGCCGACCTTCGTGTCGTTTGCGCTGCTGCCGAACGACGTGATCGGACCAGCCGGCACACTCGGAGAGGGAACAACCACCGGATCGACCGGCGGCGGCGTGGGGTCGATCACGGTGTCGGCTTGGCCGAACTCCACAATGTGGGGCGCCTGGGACGGCGTGGGCGGGGTCGCGTAGGTGAACGAACCCGTCGTCGTATAGAGGGTCGACGTCCCGTCTCCGTTGTCGGCTTCGATGCAATCGGCCAGGTTATCGCCCGGCGCAAGCTCGATCACGTCCTGCGGCCGCATGGTTCCGATGATGGTGTCGTTGCCACCTTTGCCGTTGAAAACAATGCGATGCGCCGACGTAAGTCCGGAAATGTCGATCACGTCATTTCCACTCGAGCCGTTGATCGTGATCGTATTGAGCGCGAGCGATGTGGTTGCGAAGTCTCCGATGATTTGGATGGTATCGCCACCCACGGCGCCGCCAGCAGCCACGACGGGGTCTGCGTTGATCACCAATTCCTCGATGTTGTCGAGTTCGGCGATGACCGCTTCGCCCGTCAGACCGTCATCCCGCGTCACAACGATCTCGGTTCCGGCAGCCAATGGCCCGAATTGAATCACCTGTACAGCCGTCAAACTTGCCACGGTGTAGATTCGGAAGGTATCGCCACCGTCGCTGCCACGAACATCGAACGTGTCGCCGATTGCGGTGTTGCCGCCGCCATCGATCACGTCTCGGCCATCGCCGACCCGCCAGCCGATGATGTCATCGCCATCTACGCCGTCCGGCAGGCCCGCCGCCGGGTCGACACCATCACCGAAGATAATGTCGTTCCCCACACCACCGTCGATCGTGTCGTCGCCGCCCAGACCGATGATGGTATCGCCGAAATCCGTCCCCACGAGGGCATCGGCGTTCGCCGTACCGACGATTAGGTCGCCATCGAGAATGTCGGCCACCGAGAACAGGGTCACGCCAGCCGGCGTCGGGTCACCCGCGCGCAGGCTGTCGATCAAAGCCTGAACGTCGGCATCGGCCATCGGGACATCGATGATTAGGATCGTCTCGATCCCGATCACGGCATCTTCCTGCACGGCCGCAATATCGACGACTTCCAGAATTCCGTCAGGCGTGACGACGAATGCGAAGTTGTCCAGCGGACCGAAGAAGACCGCAACATCACCCAGTCCGGGGATCGTATTGGCGCCACCTTCCAGAATGTCATTGCCAGGACCGCCGATGAGGATGTCGTCACCGGCCAGCGCGAGGATCTGGTCGTCACCGGCCAGGGCGTTGATGAGGTCGGCGCCGTTCGTGCCGACGAGAATGTCGGCGCCTGCCGTCGGCGCGCCCGTTGCGGCAAGAGCTACTGGCGCTGTCGGCACAGACTGAACGATCTCTGGCATACCCTCCGCGTCGCGGAAGCTTCCCACGACACGCAGGCTCAGCCCATCCAAACCGAGGTCGGCCGTGATCACCAGCGTTCGACCGATCATCTGATCGCCGGCCGCATTGGCCACGGGCGCCCAATCGCCGGCGCCAGGTGTCTGTTCGAATTCCCAAGCGAAGGTCATCGTTGTGATGTCGACCAAACCGCCTGGGTTATCGGCGTCAATCACCGTCCCGATGTCGACTGTCAGTGTGTCACCGATATTGATGCCGGGAGCACCCTGGTCGGGCTGAACGATCGAGATGTCCAGCATCCCCTGGGCCATCGCATTGCTCAGCGCTGGATCGAGGAACACGCGTTCATCGGCGAACTGGAGGACTTCGACGTTGCGGACCAGATCGGTGCCGTCGGCCAACCGTAGCCCACCGCCTCCGCCGCCACCACCCGGAGGCGTGTGGGTGATCGAGATGAAGCCGTCGCCGTCGATATCGACACCATTGGCGCCTGCATTGGCACCCTCGATCGCGTAGTTCGCCCAGATATCCCCGAACACGGCGACGTCGATGTCGCCAGCATTGTTGGAGCTACCATCGCTGTTGAGGATTTCACGCACGGCCTGCAGTTGGCCAGGGTTGATCGTGCCAGCGCGCATGAGTTCGTCGAGGCCTTTACCGAGCCAGGCCGAAGGCGTCGCATCGCCAGCCGTGATCTTGCTGGTCAATGAGTCGACGGTCGCCAGCTCGGGACCCGATCCATCCTTGTTCGCGTGGATTGAGATCCGCACGTTCAACCAGGCGTCGCCATCGATGTAGTCGTTGCCAAGGTTGCCGCGAATGGTGTCACTGCCGACACCACCCAGAATGATCTCGCCGCCACCGTTGGCGTCCGATTCGAAGACAACATCGGTACCTACACCGGAGTCGGCGATATTCAGCAGCTCGCGCAGACCCGTGATGCGATTGACGCCATCCTGCGTCAGCGCGTCCGTGAACCCTTCACCAGCGAGCAGCTTGGCCGCGCCCACCAGATGGTCGTTGTTGTTCCAACCGGAAAGGCCTTCGACCGAGTCGAAGCGATCGCGCAGGATCAGCGCCATGCGGGTGTCGAAGGGCCGGATCCCCAAATCGCTGTCGGCCGCGTTAGGATCTCCTTTGTGGATCGCCCAATCGAAGCCATCCATCCCGTTGTTGCGCTGAATGCCGGCGCTCTGCACCATGATGTCGTCGCCGTTTTCGGCGTCGTAGTCGGTGTCGTTGCCCTGACCGTTCATGATATCATGGCCGATGATGGACGAGTTGAAGAACAACTCGGAGTTCTCGCCGGCAATGATATCGAAGCCTTCGTCGCCTTCGATCCAATCGTTACCTTCATTGCCCAGAAGGAAGTCGTTCGACGTGCCGCCCAGAACCCAGTCGTCGCCGGGTCCTGCAAAGACCTCGGTGGTGTCGGTGACGCCCATGAGGAAGTCGTTGCCTTCGCCGCCGAACAGGAAGTCGAGGCCGTGACCGTTGACGATCACGTCGTTGCCTGCTTCGCCGCGCAGGAAATCGTCACCGAAGGGATCTTCGATGATGTCATCGCCTTCACCGCCAAACACCTGGTCGGCTTCCATTCCGGCGTTGAGATAATCGTCGCCGGCATCGCCCCAGAGCGTATCGATGCCCTTGTCGCCGTATAGCTTGTCGTTGCCTTCGGTGCCGCCGAGAACGGCGTGCTCGCCGCCGAAGAACTTGAGAATACCGCCGTCCCTAATTGCATGGCCGTCAGCATCAAGGACAACATTCCCGTCCGCATCGACGCGCTCAATGCCGTCCTGACGAAAAACCTTCGCCCCAACCAACGCCTCGTGCATCGGATCACCCCAGGTCGGATCATTCCCGGGAGCATCGCCGTTGTAATCCTCCTGCGCCACGAGGCTGTCGAGCTCGAGGATCAAGTCGGGAACCGACATGGAAAGCGCCGGCAAGTGGGTCGCATGCAGATCACCAAAATCGGTGTTGCGCATGATGATATCGGAGAACGTGTTGGCCTCGAGAATGTTGAGCAGGTTCATGCCCTGCGTACGGCTCAGGTAATAGAACCGGTCGCCATTCTGCAGGTGCTCCATCTGGTATTCGAAGACGAAGTTGAAGGTCGAGCCGAGCTGGCCGCCGAACTCCATCAACTTCTCGGCAAGACCACCGATCCACATATCGACAGCGTTGAGACCGCCGAGGCTGTCGTTGTTGGACCCAGCGCCGTCCGCAGCGTAAGTACCCGTAGCATTGAGAAAGTCGACACGGTCGTCCGGCGCACCGATGCCACCGAAGACCAGTTTCATCGCCGCATCGCGCTTGCCGTCGAGCGTCGTCGCCGCGACGATGCTGGCATGCGTGCCATACGCCGCAATGAAGTTGATGATGGAGATCGGATTCTTGAGGTTCTGCGCGAAATCGAGCCAACTCGTGTAAGGCTTGAGCTGCGGGTCGCCGCTCATGGCATAGATCTGATCGCGTGCATCATTCAGCGTCGGCGAGCCCGTTTCACGACCGCGCGCGATATTAATTGCGGCGAGGTCAAGCGGAAGGCCAACGAGATTGTTGCGCAACGCTTCGACCACGAACTCGTCGATCTCATTGCCGACCTGACGTGACATGCCGCGGATAATGGCGCCGGTTGCTGCTTCAATGTCTGCGCCGCTTTCCATGAACATCTGAGGGTTGAGGAACGCGGCGATCAACCCGATCTGCTGTGCCCCCGCAACCGACGCATCGGCGTCACCCACCACCTGGAGATTGGCGTCGAGACGATCGACGGTATCGGTCAGCATGGAGTGTCCGAAGCGGTATACGACGTGCGCGAACTCGGCCAGGATCGAAGGGTCGAGGTCGGCGGAGTTGGTGAAGACGAACGGATCGACGTTGATCTGGATGCGGCGTGCGAATTCCTCGAACACCATGTGCTGATACTGCATCTCGGTGACGAACCGAGCCGCCTGGAACAGGCGCTCGCCATCCCACACGAGATTGGCGATTTCCGTCGCATCGGTCGGGACCGCTGCGACATCGACGATCAGCCATTCATTCAGGAATGCCAGATCGCCGCCGGCCAGGATCGTCGCTTTATTGACTTCCACGAGCCGGTTGTGCTCGGCGTGGAAGATGTAATGCACGGTGGTGAGACCGATGTTTTCATTGCCGCGCCCATCACCCGTGATGAAGTGCGCCCCCAGCATTTCGTCGTCGTAGGTGCTGGCCAGGCCGTCATCGCCGACGCCCGGATCGCTATCCGCGATCTGGACAATTCGGCCCTGTGGTCCAGATGGACCGTCCGGGTCATATGTGCCTGGCGCTGCGTGATGCGCGATATCGTTGAGGAAGGCGTGACCCGTCCGGATCACCGTGGTCGTGGCGAGATCGACCGGATTTTCCGGCGTTCCCGAAATCCACGCTGTGGCCAAACCGTTTGCGTCTACGGCGGTGACGACCTGCGCATACCCCGTGACGAGATCAGGAATGAATTTGCCGTACGGGTCGGTCAGCAGCAGCGGCACGTTATGCACATCGAAGTCGCTGAACGCGATGCCGAGGAACTGCAGCGCATGCGCTTTGACGTGGGTCCAGTCGGCGATGCTGCCATCCGGGTTGTCGAGCAGATGACCTGTGGCGACGGTTTTCCCATCGACGGTGGTGTATTCACGCAGGAATACCTGATGCGAGGCCGACGACGTGTAGGTCTGGTTCTGGTCGACAAACGGGGTCGTGGTGTTCTCCGTGTTGCCCTGCGCATCGAACAACGTCGTGCGAGTCACGGCCATGAAGCGCAGACCAGCGGGGAGATCATCGGCATTCCCGAAGATGTGGTCGGCTCCTGCAATCAACGGGTCGTCAGCCTGCAAGGGAATGTAGACCGTGCCGTTGCCACCCTTAGTGACGAGGTCGAGGCCGTGATCGAAAAACTGACCGAAGAGCGTCATCCAGCCGCTGTTGGCGGGCGACAATCCGATGTCGGGCGACCGGTGCTCGATGGCGATGGAGCCATCGGCGGAGACGTGCAGACCGCCTTCGGTGATGAGGTCAGTCAACGCGGATAGTGACGCGGCGGCGGCCACATCGGCATTGTCGCTGACACTCGTTGCAGCAGCAAGATCGATCTCTTCTTGTCCCACGGCTGCGCTCGCGCCATCCAGGATGCCCTGAGCGGTGGCAATTGCGGCCACCAAAGCCTCTAGCGGCGCCTCGGCAGCGGCGAGCGCTGCGGCGGCGTCGACTTGCGCTGTCACGGCATTATCGCGGCTCGTCGTCGCGGCGACCTCTGCGTCCTCGGCGGCGAGACGCGCAGCCGTCGCATTCCCGAGATCCAACTCAGCTTGAACGAAATTACTGTTGGCCGTTTCAAAATTTCCAGCCGCTACTTCGGCCGCGATTGTTGCGGCGCCCAGAGCTGACTGAGCACTTACGTTTGCGATCTGAGCTGTAGCCTGTGCCGTCTCCGCCGCATCGAATTCTCCTTGCGCAGTTACCGCAGCCGCGTTGGCTGCAACTGCGGCATCCGCCGCAGCATTAGCCTCGGCGGTTTCCTGGGCCACGAGGCCGTTGGCGGCATCGAGCGTCCCGGCGGCCAAACCGGCTGCCGTCGCGGCATCCGACAGCGCGGCCTGGGCTACGTCATCGGCCGCTATGGCGGCCGCTTGTACTGCAACCGCAGCCGCCAATTCTGCCTGCGCCAAAGCGGTCGCAGCATTGGCCCCAACACTGGCAGCCGTCGCGTCGGCAAGTGCAGTCGTTGCTAGCATGACAGCGGCGTCGGCGGCTGCCAGATCGGAAGCCGCGAAATTTGCCGCTAGCGTGGCATTCTCCAAGTCGGATTGGGCGTTGGTGGCGACTAACTGCGCCGCGTCTCTCACTGAAACAGCAGCTGCCAATTCACTTTGCGCCAAAGCGGTTGCAGCATTGGCTGCAACACTTGCCACCGTGGCAGCAGCGAGTTCGCTGGTTTCCTGTGCCAAAACAATGTCGGCAGCGGCGAGGACTGCGGCTGTCGTGGCGGCAGCAACCGTGGCAGCATCTAGCGCGAATTGGGCATCGGCATGTACCGTCGCCGCTCCAATCTGCGCCACTTGCGCCGCGTCAAATTCGATCTGAGCCGCAGTAGCTGCCGTAGTGGCCGCATCACTCACAAGCGTCGCAGCGGACAGGGCGCTCGCCGCCAGCATCGCGGCGGCGTCAGCGGCGTCGAGAGCGATGGTTGCCGTTTCGGCAGCGAGTGTGGCAGCTGTCAGTGCAGATTGCGCAGTCGTATTGGCGGTCAGCGCAGCAGACTCCGCCAATACGGCAGCGTCGTAGTCTTGCCGTGCCAAAGCAGTTGCAGCGTTCGCGGCACTGCTCGCGGTCGTCGCGGCTGCTAGCTGCCCCGTTTCGAGCGCCAAGGCAGCGTCGGCAACATCGAGCGTTGCGGCTGCCGAGCTGGCAGCGGTTTGTGCAGTCGCCAGAGTCTCTTGGGCTGTGGTGTGGGTAGCCTCTGCCGAAATCTGCACCAATGCAGCCGCATCGAATTCGGCCTGCGCTGTAACAAGAGCGGCATTCGCGGCACTGCTCGCCGCCATTGCGGCGTTGAGGTTGATCGTTGCCAGCGCCACTGCGGCATTGGCAGCCGCGAGGTTGGAAGCCGCCGCGTCGGCGGCGGTCATGGCATCCGCCAGAGCAGTCTGAGCAGCGGTGTTCGCCGCCTCGGCCGCCAACTTCGCAACTACAGCCGCATCGTATTCGCCTTGCGCCTGAGCGGCCGCCAAAGTGGCAGCTGCGCTCGCCGCCGTCGCAGTATCGAGTGCGGTCGTTGCCTGGATCACAGCGGCGTTTGCAGCGCTGAGGTTTGCATCCGCAATCCCCGCAGCCGAAGTGGCGGCCGTCAACGCGGCTTGTGCCGTACCGTTCGCAGCAAACGAAGTCGCCTGGTTTGTTACGGCGGTATCGTATTCGGACTGCGCGAGGGCCTCTGCTGCGACTGCCGCGACACGATCCTGCGTCGCAGCAGTGAGTGCCAATTCTGTCTGCGCCAAGACGTCCAGAGCTGAAACGACATTCGCATCGGCAACCGCATCGGCCGACTGGGCGGTGCTGACCGAAGCATTCAATAGGGGAACGTTATTCAGCGCTGTTGTTTCATTCTCCGTCGCCAAATTGAAGGCGTCGAAAGCCGCTTCAATCTCGGCTTGCTCGACGGTGCCGTTGCTATTGAGCGACGTTTGCAAAACCGTCAAATTGGTCAGCAATGTCGCCGCGTTCGATGCAACGAGTTGCACCGCAGCAAGATCACCGGCCGTCACGTTCGGCCCCAGAACGAGTGCATCGACGACCGCATGTGCAGACGCCAAGGCTGTCGCAGCGGCGCTCACGGCAGTGTTTATGTTGCTCAGGTCTTGTGCGCTGACAGCGCTGTTGACCGGAAGCAACGAAAACAGATCGGCCGTGGCGTTTTGCAGCGCTACCGCATCTGCGCTTGCACTCGGGGCGAGTGCGGCGGCAGCCGTATAGGCGTCCAATGTCGCTTGAGCGGCTGTCGCGCTTGCTTGCGCAGTTGTCGCGTTGGCGCTGGCGGTGGCGTGGCTCTGAATGGCGGCCGTTTCTGCATCTTGCGCCGCAACGCGTACAGCCGTCGCTGTGGCAAGCTCGGTCGCCTCCAGCGTCAATGCGGCATCTGCCGTGGCGAGGGTGGCAACCGCCATATCGGCAGCAGTTGTGGCTGTCGCCAGCGCGGACACGGCCGCGCCGTTAGCCGACACGGCGGCGGACTGTGTCAAAACGGCAGCGTCTAATACGCCCTGCGCTGCATTCACAGCAGCAATGGCTTCAGCGGCGGCAGTCGTTGCGGCGGCAAATTGCGCCGTTTCCTGCAGCAACACACCGTTTGCAGTGGCAAGGACGCCCTCTGCCGAGTTAGCGGCGGTGGTTGCAGCCGTCATAGCAGACAGGGCACTGCCATTGGCTGCTTCGGCGGCAGACTGCGCCAATTCCGCAACTGCCAACACGCTCTGCGCCGATGTTACTTCCGCGACGGCGGCAGCGCTCGTAGTCGTTGCGGCAGCAAGCTGTCCCGCTTCCAGCGCGAGGGCGGCGTTGGCGATCCCAAGGGCAGCAGCCGCTTCGCCGGCAGCGATCGTAGCAGTCCCCAGAGCAGACTGAGCATTCGTGTTTGCAGTCGCAGCCGCAGACTGCGCCAAAACTGCGGCGCCATATTCTCCCTGCGCCAAGCTCAATGCAGCACTGGCTGCATCACTCGTCCCCGTCGCGGTGGCGAGAGCGGCCGCTTTTTGCACAACATCAGTGTTGGCATCTGCGAGAGCTGTAGATGC